>JAIXVO010000174.1 GCA_027482985.1 Cyanobacteriota bacterium | reverse complement strand
TTTGAGGATGCTCTGGCTCAATCCAGGTGCGTTTATCGCCCACCGACAAGGCCAGATTTTTTTTCAGCCAGTCCAACTCGACTTTCAGTTGGCCAATTTGCTGATACAGTTGTGCCGTTGAATCTTCCTGGTGTTTCTGATTTTGTCCTCGTCGGCTCGAAAAGGCTTCCGGTATCGACTCAAGGGCTTGTTTCTTCCACAACGCAATTTGGCTCGGATGCACGCCTAAATCGCTCGCAATTTCATTCACTGTCCTCAGCCCTTTGATGGCTTCGATCGCGGCCTTGGTTTTGAATTCAGCACTGTATTGTTTTCGCTGCACAGCTCTTTGTCTCTCAGTATTTGCCCTGACCTATTATGCAGCGGGTCTCTCTTATTGCTTTGTCCAGTTTATGGGAGACATCATACATGATGCTATTACGTATCGTCCCAGTTAGATAACTATTGCGATCGCAATTCAGGCTGGAATGCGCACCGCAATCTTCATTCATTGGATGAAGATTGCAATACTGCTGATCATCTGCATCTTATTGCAAGGTGTCTTCGCTATCGCTCCAGAGCAGTTCAATGGAAGAAAGCTCTTGGGTGGGATCGGGTTCGCGTTCGGGCGATCGCCGCAACACAAAAGGTAAATAAGCGCCCTTCAAGCCGCGCATCACCCGCTCCGAAGTGCCCTCAAATACAACAAACAGCGGGTAAACGCTGTCGGACCCTTCACTCAGAATGTGGCGATGGCGCAGCGGCATTTCCCACTCATAGCCCCGGCTAAGATAGACCTGAGTTTGTCGCCAGCGACTCAACAAATCCGAAAAATCTTCCTGAGGGCGATGGATAAAAATCAGGATTTCTACCCCCGTTTTGATTTTCCATTCCGGGTCACACATCAGAATCGCCAGATCGCAGGGTAAACACACGACCTCATTGCTATTCGCACTAATGCCGCTGACCCCGCCCGACACGGTACTCCGCAGCTTGGCGAGCGGGAGCGGAATCGAGATCACACTCTCATCTGGTCGCCGCATACTGGGAATCATTTCCAGATAGGGACGGTGTTGACGCAGAAGGGCGATCGCGTCGAGCGAATCACTGCACTCTGCCAGCACCTCTTCGTATAACGCTTTTTGAATCGACATAAGGCAAATGGTATTAGCCCAGTTTTTCAAAGACGGAGAACATCGGCAGATACATAGACAGGAGAATAGCTCCGACCATCCCCCCTAGCACCACAATCATGACGGGTTCCAGCACGCTGGTCAGGGCTTTCACCGCCTGTTCCACTTCATCCTCGTAGAAGTCTGCCACCTTGGACAGCATCTTATCGAGTTCCCCCGTTTCTTCTCCAATACTAATCATCTGGATTGCCATCAGGGGAAAAACCTGTTCTTTTTGCAACGCGATGCTGATCATGCCACCCGTTTGAATTTCCTTCCGGGCTTCATCCACCGCATTCGCAATAATCTGGTTTCCAGCCGTATCCCGCACAATTTCTAGACAGGTTAAAATGGGCACCCCAGAACGGGTGAGCGCCCCAAAGGTGCGGCAGAATCGAGCGGTCGCCGTTTTTTCAATCAAATCCCCAAACAGCGGCATTTTCAACATCAAACGGTCAACGGTTTCGCGCCCAACTCGCGTTTTGTAATATTGCTTATAAGCAAAGACGACCCCCGCCACAATCAACAGCAACAGCGCGACGTTCTTGAAGTCCTGCACAAAGTAACTGATATTCATCATCGCCTGGGTAAAGGCAGGCAATTCAATCCCAATTTCTTTAAAAATGCTGGCAAAGATCGGCAACAGGAATCGCACCATCCCAAAAAAGATTAGGACTGCCAGCGTCCCAACTGTGACAGGGTAAGACATGGCTGCTTTAATTTGGTTTTGCAGGCGGGCGACATCTTCCAGCAGTTTCGCCAATCGGTTCAACACTTCGTCAAGGACACCCCCCACTTCGCCCGCTTGAATCATACTGACGTACAGCCCATCGAAGCATTCGGGGTGCTTGCGCATCGCATCCGACAGGTTTACCCCCTGCTGGACATCGGCGCTGATCGCTAGCAAGGCTTTCTTCAGTTTGGGATTCTGGCATTGTTCCGATAACACACCCAAGCCCCGCACCATCGCCACCCCAGCATTGACCAACGCCGCAAATTGACGAGAAAAGACGGCTTTGTCTTTCACCGTTACTTTAGCCAAGGAGGTACTAATATTTTTGAGGTCAAAGTTGGGTGAAAACCCAGCGTCTTGCTTCAGTTCCTGCACATACAAGCCGCGACTACTGAGGTTGGCGCGGGCTTCTCGGAGGTTGTCGGCGACGATTTTTTCTTTGCGACTACCGTTAGAGTCTTGAACGCGGGCGACAAAGGTGGGCATAGGACGATACCTGTGGAACGAGTGGAGGTCAGGAGCGCGGGGTAAGCCGGAGACGACGATCGCCTCCGAGTCTTACCACCGCCAATCATTAGTGGCGCGCGGCACCCGCAGCAGCTCCCGCCGGAGCACTGCCAATCAAGCGTTGCAGTTCATCAGGACGGGAGGTCTTGGACATCGCCGCTTCAAACGAGATCAGCCCTGCCTTGTATTGGTCAGCCAGGACTTTTTCAAGGGTCTGCATCCCCAATTTACCCCCAGTTTGAATGGCTGAATAAATTTGTGCGGTTTTCCCTTCCCGAATCATGTTGGAAATGGCTGGGGTGACAATCATGATTTCCTGCGCCATAATCCGACCGTATTCGCCGGGTTTCGGACTTTTCTTCGGCACCAGGGTTTGGCTAAAGACCGCCACTAAGGAGTTTGAGAGCTGGACTCGCACCTGCGTTTGTTTATCTGCCGGGAACACGTCGATAATCCGGTCTACCGTTTGTGCCGCAGAACTGGTGTGTAGCGTCCCGAAGACCAAGTGACCCGTTTCTGCGGCTGAAATCGCCAAGGCGATCGTTTCCAGATCTCGCATTTCCCCCACCAGAATGATGTCAGGGTCTTCCCGCAGAGCGGCTTTCAGAGCATTAGCAAAACTCTTGGTATCTTCACCTAATTGACGCTGGTGAATCAAACTTTTAACAGGTTCATAGACGAATTCAATTGGGTCTTCTACCGTCAAAATGTGTTCAGCCTTGGTGCGGTTGATCAGATCGATCATGGCCGCCAAGGTGGTCGTCTTCCCGGAACCTGTCGGCCCCGTCACTAGGATCAAGCCCCTCGGCTTATCCGCCATTTCTCGCACAACATCAGGGAGATTCAGTTTTTCAAAGTTGGGAATTTTGGAACTGAGTGCCCGTAGGCAGGCGGCATAAGTGCCCCGATCTTTGTAGACATTGACCCGAAACCGGGCTAACCCTCTGACCCCATAAGAGCAGTCCAGTTCCCAGTTTTGCTCCAGGTTTTTCCGCTGAGTGTTGTTCAACATGCTAAAAATTAGCCGCTGACACTCTTCAGCGGAGAGGACTTGATCCCCGATGGGTTGCAGTTTGCCGCTAATCCGAAAGTAGGGCGGCAGTCCAGCTGTCAGGTGCAGGTCTGAGCCGCCCATTTCGATCAGCTGTTCCATCAGGTCTTCAATCATTAACTCCATTGAATTGGCTCCTTACGGTGAGGGGTGAGGTGGGAGAACACAAGGCGATCGCGCCAGGCAGATCAGTTCAGCAACGGTTTCAGTCACAGTCTACCCAGATGGGGCGGGAAGCTTTCAGGTGCACCGGGAACGCGATCGCCAGGGTCGCGATCGGGTTATTCCTGGAAGCGAGCCGTCAGACAGAAGGGGCAATCGAGCCACTCCTGTTTCAAGTCAGCGCTACAAACGCGACAGGTGAGGGAGGATTTGCGCTTGGCTTTCAATTCTGACTCCAACCCCGAATCCGTGAAGGTTACCCGTTCCACTTCTTCCAGGGTGGTCTGACCTTCTCGCACCATGTTCAAACTGTAGGACAGCAGGGTTTTCATCCCTTCTTCCACCGCCGCTTCCTTAATGGTGTCGGTGGGTGCGCCTTGGTTAATCAAAGTTTGCAGGCGTTCCGTAATCCGCATCACCTCATACACCCCGCACCGCCCTTTATAACCGACCCCTTTACATTTGGGACAGAGTTTATTCTGGGCACTCGCTTCCTGAATTTCCTGGGGCTGTAACATATTCGCTCGGTAGAGGGTCAGTTCGCCATCCCGCACAGTGGTCAACCCGAAGCGTGCCAATTCCTCGCGACTGGGCGCGTAGGGGATTCGACATTCATCACAGACTCGCCGCACCAGCCGTTGAGCCACGACTCCCAGCAGCGCCCCAGAGACCATGAACGGCTCCACGCCCATTTCATCCAGCCGAGCGATCGCCCCCGCCGCATCATTCGTGTGCAGGGTGGTTAACACCAGGTGTCCCGTTAACGCCGCTTCAATCGCCGTTTTTGCCGTCTCGCGATCGCGCGTCTCACCCACCAGAATCACATCCGGGTCTTGCCGCAAGAAGGCACGCAGGATCATGGCAAAATCCATGCCTTTCTCCCGAATCACCTGCACCTGGGTTAAGCCCGCCAGCGTGTACTCAATCGGGTCTTCCGCAGTACTAATGTTGACACCGGGATCATTCCGTTCGGCCAGGGCAGAATACAAGGTCGTGGTTTTCCCAGACCCAGTAGGCCCCGTTACCAGGATCAACCCAAACGGACGGGAAATCATGTCTTGCACAATCTTCAGGGTGTCTGGATCGCCGATCAGCTTATCCAACCCTAACTGGGTGGCGGAGTTATCGAGAATCCGCAGCACCACCTTTTCCCCGTGTTTGCTGGGGAGCGTGCTGACTCGGAAGTCGATGTTGCGGTTATCGTAGCGGCGGCGAATCCGACCATCTTGCGGCATCCGCCGTTCGGCAATGTCCAATTGCGACATGATTTTGAACCGCGCCGTGACTGCAGGAATAATTTTCTTGGGGAAGGGATCAAAGGCTTCTCGCAGCACCCCATCTTTCCGAAAGCGCACTCGCAAAAATTCTTCCTGTGGCTCAATATGAATATCAGAAACGCCTTCTTGCAGGGCTTTAATCAGAATTTTATTCGCCAACGCAATGACCGGAGCCGCTTCGGCATCCGCCACGTCCAGATCCGCATCATTATCTTCTTGCGCGTCTTGCAGATCCATATAGCCCAACCCTTCCAGGTCGGCTTGGATATCGACTTTCGCCTGTTGCTCGATTTCTTTCTGCTTCTCGACCTGTTCGTCCAGGTACTTGGAGATCAAGCGCTGATAATCTTCATTCGTAATCACCATGCGCTGGAGCGAGTAGCCCTTTGCCCGCAAAATTCGGTTCAGGTCGTCCTGCGCCCGTAAATCATCTGGGTTCACCATCGCGACCAGAATCGAGGGGGGCGGCCCATCTGTCTGGTTTAATGGCACTAGCTTATGATTGCGGCAAAGGTCAATCGAGACGAGGCCATCAATCAACTGCCCGACCTGATCCGTCGGAATTTGGCTAACTTCTGGATCAAGGGATTCCACCCCGTATAAAATTTTCAGTTCAAACAGTTGTTGCTTTTTATACTGCCGCACTAACTCTGGCGGGAGCTGTTGCCCCGTTAAAGTTTCCAGCACATCCAGCAACCGCCGCCCGGATTTGCGGCTTTCAGCCAGCGCTTGCTTCATTTGATCGCTGTCAACATAACCAGCTTGAACGAGTTTATTAGCGAGAGGGGAAAGGTCGTTCTTGACAACGAGCGCTCTCCGCTGCGATGAGGAGTTGGTCATAGGGTGGGGGTGGAAAGTGAAATCCTGATAAAGTATGCCCAAACTTACTTGGTTAGAACCGCAGAGAAACCCAAATGTGAGTGTCCAAAGAATGGGACACCCATTGCAGCGCAACCGTTTAAAGGCTGATTCTTAGTTATCACAGATGATAACGCTTACCCGCAGGTTCGTCAGGTTGATTCGAGGAGATTGAGTGACGGAATCAAAATTCTTGATTTAAAGACAAAAGGATTCTCTGCATTCTCTAGGGACACTTTGGCGATCGCACCATATTCTTGACGTTTATCTATAATTTGTTACAAAAATTCAGCTTTTGAGAGTGCCGTGAATTGGGTTTCCTGTCTAGGAAATCGAGGAGGATGCGGTC
>JAIXVO010000546.1 GCA_027482985.1 Cyanobacteriota bacterium | reverse complement strand
TACCAATTACCAATTACCAATCACCAATTACCAATCACCAATTACCAATCACCAATCACCAATCACCACTTACCCATTACCCATTACCAATTACCAATTACCAATTACCACTTCCCCCTACTAGGAGACTCCCCATGTTAGAAGTCGGCTGGTTTTCAACGAAACTTTTGTTCAAGGGCAAATTGCTGCAAAATCCCTGGTATTTTACGCGGGAAACTGCGATCGGGGTGATGATTGGCTTCCTGCTCATGATTGGGTTAGGCAAGCTCGGTGCCAATCTCTGGATTACCATTTCGGTGTCATCATTCATCACCGGATTATTGATGCCTTTCCTGCTCAAAGATGTCAAGATGAAGTGATGTTGTAGGTTGGGTAGAGTGCTAACGAAACCCAACAAGCCCCGAGTATGAATCAGGTGTGTCATGGCATTACATGATGCACCTGACACAATTAAAAACATGACTTGGAGATGAAAATGGTTCAAGCTCCAGCCGCTCGACAAACTCAAGCAGATATTCAAGCACAAACTGCTGAAGTAACTTTAAATCGACTAGTTAACGACATTCACCATTTTGAAACGATTATTAGTGCTTGGGATGAATCCCAGCAGGCGACAGTGTCGGGATTGAAACGGGCGATCGAAGCCTTGCATCGAGAAGCATTGGCGCGCCTGATTCGCAGTGTCAAACAAGAATCCATGACAGCGCTACGGCAGGCGGTAGAGGATGAAGTCGTGTATGGCTTACTGCGGTATCACGAACTCATTAAACCGCCAACGCCTCCCTTATCAGATCGCATCGAAATGGCGCTTGCCGAAGTACGTCCTGGGCTGAAAGGGCATCAGGGCGATGTAGAACTGGTGGCAGTGCATCCGCCAGATACCGTCGAAGTGCGGTTAATCGGTGCCTGTAGTCATTGTCCAGCATCCAGTTTGACACTGACGCAGGGAGTCGAGGAAGCGATCAAGCGATATTGCCCCGAAATCAATCGTGTCATTGCCACCGAAACAACTTCACACTCATCTCAGACTGACTTTAGCACCAGTCCTTTCGCAACGCGCGATCGCGGTTGGTTAGAAGTCACCTCCCTGGCAGAAGTGCCACAGGGCAGACTGTTGACCATAAAAATTGAAGGAAAGTCTTTATTATTGACGCGCCTGGACTCCCAAGTTGTGTGTTATCACAATGCTTGTAGACATTTAGGCATGCCAATCGATGGGGGCACAGTGGAACATCACCTACTGACTTGTCCGCATCACCATTTTCAATATCACCTGGCGACTGGGGACTGTCTCACCTCACCGCAAACCCCTTTACAAAGCTATCCCGTTGAGGTGAGAGACGGTCAGGTATTCGTTCAACTTTGGGGGTGACAATGCAAGTTCGATTGCCGCTAACCTCACCGACGCGGGCTGATGTAGTTGCCCCGTCAACGCGATCGCCCCTGGCATCAGCCGCAGCCGTAATTCTGGGGCGATCGCCCTCGGACTCGATTCTGCCCATTCCCCTCGCTCCCAGTGCGACGAGTTTGTTTGGGCCACGGGGCGTGTGTTTGGTGGCAGAAAATGGGCCGTTGTGGGTGGCAGATACCGGACATCATCGGGTGTTGGGCTGGCGCAATTGTCCCACTGCCGATAATCAGCCTGCGGATTGGGTGATTGGGCAACCGAATTTTGCACAGGAAGGACAGAACGGGAAAGGTGAGATTACTGCCGCGACGGTGAGTGTGCCAACGGGCATTTGTGCCACGGAAACCGGGTTGATTGTGGCGGATGCCTGGAATCATCGGGTGTTGATTTGGCACGATCGCCCGGAAGCCAGCAATGTTCCGGCTGATGTCGTGTTGGGGCAACAGGATTTTGGTCACGGCGAACCGAATCGGGGCGAGATGGAAACGGCGGGCGATCGCCTGCATTGGTGTTATGGCGTGTGTTATCACGACGGCAAATTGTTCGTATCAGATACGGGCAATCGGCGGGTGTTGATTTGGCATACCTTGCCGCAGGTCAATGGGCAGCCCGCAGATGTGGTTCTGGGTCAGCCGGATTTTGTCAGTCGGAATGAGAATGGGGGCGATAGTCCGACGGCATCCAGCTTACGGTGGGCACATGGGATTACCGTCTGGCGCGGCAATCTGGTGGTGGCGGATGCGGGGAATAATCGGATCCTGATTTGGGATGGCATTCCCACCGAAAATAATCAAGCGTGTGTTGCCGTTTTGGGACAGGAAAATTTTCAGGAAGTCGAATTGAATCGGGGCGTGTATGCACCGACTGCCGCCAGTCTCAATATGCCCTATGGCGTGACGGCGAAGGATGATTGGCTCTTGGTGGCGGATACGGCGAATTCGCGGTTATTAGGCTGGCAGTATCGAGCTAATTTGAGATCGCTCCAGGGTGCGCCAGCAGATGCGTTGATCGGTCAGCATGATTTTCGCAGTAAAGGAGAAAATCGGTCTTACGGGATTCCTTTACAAGATAGTGTCTGTTGGTCTTACGATATTCAAGCCTGTGGTGAGACCATCGCGATCGCGGATTCTGGCAATAATCGAGTCTTACTCTGGAGGCGACAATGACGATTAGCCTGAATCGAGTTTCTCCCACTTTACGAACTCATGTCGCTCCCTGTGCCGAAGCGATTCGGATTACGGGTACCGTTCAAGGTGTTGGCTTTCGTCCAATGGTTTATCGGTTGGCGAATGTTTATCAAGTCCGAGGGGAAGTTTTTAATGATGGCGCAGGTGTTTTCATTCGAGCTATTGGTACGTTGGTGAATCTTGATCGATTTGTGCAAGCGATCTGGCAAGAATGCCCTCCCCTCGCGACCATTGAGGCGATCGCCCGTTCGCCCCTCACCGTCACGATAGACTATCCCGATTTTCAAATTGTCGAGAGTGTTCACTCCACTCCCCACACGGACATTACCCCTGATGCCGCCACCTGTCCGGATTGCCTCGCAGATACCCTTGATCCGTTTAGCCGCTGGTATCGCTATCCCTTCACCAATTGCACCCACTGCGGCCCCCGGTTAAGCATCATCCAGACGTTGCCCTACGATCGCCAGCACACCAGCATGGCAGATTTTCCCCTCTGTCCAGAGTGTGCCGAGGTGTATCACAATGTTGCTGATCGCCGCTTCCATGCGCAACCCGTCGCCTGCCATAAGTGTGGCCCCAATGCCTGGTTAGAACGGGCTGACGGCAAGGCGATCGTTGCCGAGATGTTTTCGATGATGGATGATGTCGATGCCGCCTGCACTCTGATTCAGCGGGGCGAAATTGTGGCAATTAAGGGCATCGGTGGCTTTCATCTGGCGTGTGATGCGACCAATGCGGCGGCAGTAGACCAACTACGTCAACGCAAACGCCGTTACGACAAACCTTTTGCGCTGATGGCAAGGGATTTGGACATTATCGAACAGTATTGCGAAGTCAGTCCCGCAGAACGCAAGTTGCTGCAAAGTCCCGCCGCGCCGATTGTGTTGTTAAACCCAAGGTCTGGAAAAGTTGGAGATTGTGAAAATCTCTTGCGCCCCCTCGCACCCGCGATCGCCCCCGGACTGACTCGCATTGGCTTCATGTTGCCCTACACCCCGTTGCATCATTTGATGTTGCGCCGGATGAAACGTCCGATCGTCATGACAAGTGGCAATTTGAGCGATGAACCGCAATGTATTGACAATGATGAGGCGCGGCAAAAGTTGGGCGCGATCGCAGACTTTTTCTTACTACATAATCGTGACATTGTGAATCGCGTGGATGATTCCGTAGTGCGGGTAGTCGATGAACAGCCTCAAGTGTTACGACGAGCGCGGGGGTATGCTCCAGCACCGATTCGCCTACCAGCGGGATTCGCTCTAGCACCAGCGATTTTGGCAATGGGCAGTGAACTCAAAAACACCTTTTGCCTCCTGCGAGAAGGACAGGCGATTTTATCCCAACATTTGGGTGATTTAGAAAATGCGGCGGCATTGATGGGCTACCAGGAAACACTCAAACTCTACACAGATTTATTTGAGCATCAACCCACTGCGATCGCCATCGACCATCATCCCGAATACTTATCGACTAAAGTTGGACAAGAATTCGCGGCAGCTCAATCTCTACCGTTGCACTCGATTCAACATCATCATGCCCATGTTGCAGCTTGTCTAGTAGAGCATGATATTTCCTTAGATAGTCCGCCCGTCTTAGGGATTGCGCTCGATGGATTAGGGATGGGCGAAGATGGCGCTCTCTGGGGTGGCGAATTGTTGCTAGCCGATTATCGGCAATGCCGACGGTTAGCACGATTGCAGCCAGTGGCACTGTTGGGCGGCAGTCAGGCAATGTATCAACCCTGGCGGAATACCTATGCTCAACTGAGCGCCGCATTTGAGTGGGAAGACGTACAAACTCAATACGGCAATCTCGACATCATCCAATTTTTGCACCAACAACCGCGATCGCTCCTCGATCAAATGTTGCAAAAAGGGATTAACTCGCCGCTGGCCTCTTCTGCTGGTCGCCTGTTTGATGCCGTCGCCGCAGCGATCGGCATCCAGCGTGAGCAGGTCAGTTACGAAGGACAAGCAGCGATCCAACTCGAAGCCCTCATCCAACCAGCCGATTTAGCCCTCGCACACCAGTCACCTTACCCCTTTGGCCTTGAAACGATCCACCTGAATGACCAGCCCTTACTGGAATTGAACCCCAATTTGATGTGGCGATCGCTGCTCGACGACTTACATCATGAACTGACTCCCGCCCTCATCGCCGCCAAATTTCATGTCGGGTTAGCACACGCGATCGCGCAACTAGTACAGCACCTCCAGCAAACCCACCCATTCACTCACATCGCACTCACCGGAGGCGTTTTCCAAAATGAGATCCTGACTCAACTCCTCAAACATCAACTAACCCCCATGAACCTCACCATCCTCACCCATCACCTCATCCCCCCCAACGACGGCGGCATCGCTCTCGGACAAGCTGCGATAGGGGCGGCTCGCGGACTCGCGGTAATGGGTAATAGGTAATGGGTAATGGGTAATGGGTAATGGGTAATGGGTAATGGGTAATGGGTAACAATACATCAACCACCAATTAACAACGACCAATGCCAAACCACCAATTACCAATTACCAACTACCCATTACCAACGACCAATCACCAATTACCAATTACCAATTACCAATCACTAACTACCCATTACTAACGACCAACGACCAATTACCAATTACCAATTACCAATCACCAACTACCCATTACCAACGACCAACTACCCATTACCAACGACCAACTACCAATTACCCATTA
>JAIXVO010000314.1 GCA_027482985.1 Cyanobacteriota bacterium | reverse complement strand
TCGGTCGACGCATACACATTCTGCGCAAGAAGGCGGGAGATGAGCGCTTCGCCCATCATCCCGCCGCCAATCATGCCAAACTTCACCATGTCGCTGGAAATTTACTGCGCCATCCGCATGGGTTCAGCGCCCCAAGCAGAAGCGGTGGTTGCCGTCCGGGGCACGCGCACTTGAGGCTGAGGCACTTCATGCACCACATTGTTCTGCGTGCTGACCTGCACACAGCTGGGGGTGAACAGGAAGATGCTTTCGCCAATCCGTTCTTGATGACCATCGATCGCGTAGGTACCACCCGCGACAAAATCGACTGCCCGTTGAGCCTGGTCAGGATCCATGATAGTCAGGTTGAGCACAACCGACTTCCGTTCCCGCAATGCCTGAATCACTTGGGGCATTTCTTCAAAAGTGCGCGGTTCCATCACGACCACTTCCGAAATCCCGTTAGCGGCACCGGGCATACCAATCACATTGCTCATTGCAGGGCTTGCAGACATAGTAGGGACTCCCATAGTTGGTTCGGTGGCAATCGGAGCGCGATCGCGTAAACGACTACGACGGTTACGCGAATCCTCAAGAGGCATCGGTTGGGGATTTTCTTGCTGATACAGGGTTTGGTATTCTTCCCCATCCATTTCGTCGTACTCGTAGTCGTAATCCATCGGTTCGTTAAACCCAACGATGTCCCGTAGTTTGTTGAAAATGTTACTCACTGTTTACGCTCCATCACGATCAGTTTCAGTTGTATATGCATGGCCAGTGATAGAAAATGCACGCCGATAATCGCAGCTTTGACCTGTCAACAAAAACTGTTTTCTCTAGCATTCTGCTCTGACAAAACCTATATAGGTCACTGGCTTTAATCTATCGATGGAAGTTGGCTTCCTATCGACTTTTCGCTGAATTGAGACATCAGTATACAGCGACTTCCCAAAAGTGGATACATTATTTAGTTTTTTTCTGTTTTTGATTTCAGAATGTTGAGCTAATGGCTGAAACATCTGAATCTTTGGCAAAAACCTAGTTACGTTTGGTGATATTTACTGATGTCTTGAGAAGGTTAACACAGATTCTAGAAAGCGGCTTAACTTTTTCTCCAGATTCTGCATCGAAGAATCACGCTACTCTATTTACGATGGCATTCCTGTGGAATGTCGCGGTTACGCTACTGGGGGGCGATCGCCAAACAGAATCCGCCCCAGCCGAATCATGGTCGAGCCTGCATCGACAGCAATTGCATAGTCACCCGACATCCCCATTGAGAGTTCTCGAATGGGTAAATTCTGATAGTTTTGCGATCGAATTTTGTCCGCTAGCACACCCGTTTCTTGAAAAAAACTTGTTAACTCTGTGGGTGTTAAACCGAGAGGCGCGATCGCCATTAAGCCACAGATATTTAAATGATGACACTGATCTAAGGAAGTCAAATCATTCCATAAAGCTTCAGGGGTCCACCCAAATTTATGGGGATCAGGTAACAGCTTCACCTGCAAGCAAATATTCGGTTTGTGCGAGAGATCGGCAGCGACGCGATCGAGCCTTTGCGCTAGCTTCAACTCGTCTACTGAATGAATCCACTGAAACAGTTGCACTGCTTTCTGGGCTTTGTTGGCCTGCAAGTGCCCTATCATATGCCAAACTACGTCAGATAGATCCGCTAATTCGGTTTGTTTTTGGGCAGCTTCCTGAATCCGACTTTCGCCAAAGTCGCGAATTCCCGCCTCATACGCAGCCCGCATCGCCTCGACCGGAACTTGCTTGCTCACGGCAATTAAGCGGACGGATGGGGGCAGAGTCGCTCGAATGGCAGCGATGCGATCGGCCATCCTGCTAATTTCAGAAACATTCATGATTGAAAGGTCTGTTTATAAAGGCTGAGGAGTTGGTCATAATCGCTCTGGGGCCCCGATCGCCGCAATAAGCGCACCCGATTTTCCACCATAACGCGGGCATCACCGCGCGTAATGGGTTCAAACTCTAACCCATCCGCGTGGGTGGTGACGAGGAAAAACAGGCGTTGGGCGTAGAGGGTGGTAAACAATTCTCGGTTTGCATCGATTAGACAAACTCTGAACAACAAACCGAAATTGGGGTGATTCAGATAATTTTCGATGCTCATTCCGGGATGTGCTGGATAACGCCTAAATCATTGCATAGATTTGTAACACGTAAGCTGAACGATCGCGCCTGTTCTGCTAAAAAGCGGAAATTCCTCAGCCATTGCCCCAAACTTACCCTTCGTTGCCCCATATCAGTCGTGCTCCCCACAGTAATGCGATCCCCGCTAACGCGAGCCAGTCCCTCATCCTAAACCGAAACTGATGCCATTGCACCTGATGGGAGTTTGGGGTGGTAAACCCACGCACCTGCATCGCGCCCGCAATTTGCTCTGCTCGTAGCAACAGATTTTCCAATAACCGCTCAGACACCATCAACCACACCTGAATCGCTCGGCGCATCCCTAATTTTTTCCAGTTAATCGCCCGCGTACTGATCGATCGCACCAGGTTTTGCACTTCTTCCAGCACCAGGGGAATGAACCTGAGTGACAGGGTTAACGTCAGAGCAATTTCGGTGACGGGAATATTGAAGCGGCGCAGGGGCGACATCCAGTTTTCGATCGCTGCGGTCACTTCTTCCGGTGCCGTGGTCAGCAAAAACAAGTTAGTGCTGTAGATCAGGGTAAACAGTAGGGTACTGACGCGGACGGCCAGATCCAGCGATCGTCGCGTTACGGTAATGGGCCCCTGTTGCAGCACGATGTAGTTGAAGTCGGTGGGTTGCGGTAGGGTAAGGAGCGGATCGGGAGTGGGAGACTGGCCCCGCGATCCCGCAAACCACTCGGCAGGATTCCAGGGATTCGCTGCTGGAGACGGCTTTGGCAGTTGATCCGGCTGTTGCGCCAGGGCAAACTCATTTGCCGGGAGCCGGGGTTGACTGGACACACTTAAGCCATCTGGTAAGACGGCTGTCAGGGCAAACACCAGAAAACTGACAAATAACAACCAGCCCATCTGCTGTCGCCACACCCGTAAGGGCACCCGCGCCGACAGGGTGAGCAACATTAAGAGAACCACTAAGCCCAAACGCCAAAAGGGATTTGCCAGCAGGGGGGTCGCCAGAAAACTTAACAACCACGCCAGCTTCATCCGGGGATCAAGCCGATGCATCCAGGTAATGGGTTGTTCGAGGTATAGACCCAGGGGCAGCGATCGCAATAAATCCATGCAGTTACACCTTCGTTGCCCGATTCAGGCTGCGTTCCGCTTCTCGCACTTTTTTGCCGCGCCAGAAGAGGCGCAAGGGGGTGCCCGTGAAGCCCAATGCCTGCCGGAACTGTCGTTCAATATAACGACGATAGCCGTCATTAAACAAGTTGGGATCATTCACAAACAGGGCAATGCTAGGCGGTTGGGTGCTGACCTGGGTGCCGTAGTAAATTTTGCCCTGCCGGCCGCCGCGTGTAGTGGGGGGACTATGCCAGCGGGCGGCATCTTCCAGGACTTCGTTAATCACGGACGTAGTGACGCGACGACGATGTTGTTCCGCCGCCACATTCACCAGTTCCAGGATTTTTTCTACCCGTTGTCCCGTTTTGGCACTGATAAAAATGTTTTGCGCCCATTCCACAAAGTGCAACCGATTGGTAATGTCGCGCTCATATTCATAGATCGTGTGGGCATCTTTCTCGACGGCATCCCATTTATTGATCACCAGCACACAGGCACGCCCTTCATCTGCCACCCGTCCGGCCAGTTTTTGATCCTGCTCGGTCACCCCATCGATCGCGTCGATCACCAGCAACACGACATCTGCCCGCGCGATCGCCTTGAACGCCCGATTGATGCCAAAAAATTCGGGACCATATTCCACATTCTTTTTCTTGCGAATCCCGGCAGTATCGATCAGGCGATAGGTTTTGCCGTCCCGCTCCACCACCATGTCGATCGCATCCCGCGTGGTGCCAGACACCGGACTGACGATGGCGCGGTTTTCCCCCACAAAGGCATTCAACAAACTGGATTTTCCAACATTCGGTCGCCCCGCGATCGCCACCTTGATTTCTTCCGTCTCATCCACCTGATCCATCGAGGGCAAATGCTCGACTAACAGATCCAGGAGATCCCCAGTGCCGCTGCCATGAATGCCAGAGACGGGGTAAGGTTCACCCAGTCCCAATTCCCAAAAATCGACGGCTTGAATCACACCCTGATCCACCGATTCGCACTTGTTCACCGCGAGGAGGACGGGAACGGGTTGCTGCCTCAGCCATTCCGCAATTTCGTGATCGCCACCCGTCGGACCCGTTTGCCCATCCACGACAAAAATTGCCGCTGTCGCTTCGGCTAAGGCTGCCATTGCCTGTTCCCGAATCAGGGGCAAAAATTCCGTGTCGTCGTCAAAGACTAGGCCACCCGTATCCACCACCAAAAATTCGCGATCGCGCCAGTAGGAGCGTTTGTAGGTGCGATCGCGGGTGACGCCAGGTTCATCAAACACGATCGCCTCTTGGACTCCCGCCAAGCGGTTGACGATGGTAGATTTGCCCACGTTGGGACGACCAATAATTGCAACGACAGGCAATGGCATGATGAAAATCCTGGAAAAAATGAGTTCAGCCTTATATTCTAACCAACCTTTCTCGTCAAGGGTGAGAATCGGGAGGAAAAGTCACAATTAAGGTGGTTGCATCTGCCCCACTTTCGACGGCGATCGCGGCACCGAGATGCGTCACCAGTTTTTTCACCAGCGCCAATCCTAACCCAGTGCCACTGTGTTGCCAGGGATCGGAGTTGGGAATCCGGTAAAACTTGTCGAAAATGCGCGGGATTTCTGCCGCCGGAATTGCAATGCCTGTATTCGTCACGCTTAGTTGTAATCCGGCAGAGGTGGAGCGGGCAGCGATCGTCACCGTACTGCCGGGGGGAGAATATTTGGAGGCATTGGTCAACAATTCTTGCAGGATTTGCTGGAGGCAGGATAAATCCGTGACCAGGGGCGGCAAGCGGTCAGGTAAAGCCAGGATGAGTGCCTGTTGCCGAGTTAACAATCGGGCAATAAACGGTTCCGCCGCATGACTAATCCAAATCGCGGGATCAATGGTCGAAAGGGTCAGGGGTTCGGTCGCCGCATCCAAGCGCGAGAGTTTCAAGAGGTTGTCAATTAACTCGATTTCGCGATCGCACTCGGTTTTCAAAATGTGGAAGTAGCGCTGGGCGGGCATGGCCTCCTCCAATACATGGGCAGGCCGCAACACCATTTCCAATAATTGCACGGCCACTTTGATACTCGCCATCGGGGTCCGCAATTCATGAGAAATCGTACTGAGGAAATCATCTTTGAGCTGATTCAACCGCTCCAGTTCCACCACCTGTTGCTGAGTTGCT
>JAIXVO010000337.1 GCA_027482985.1 Cyanobacteriota bacterium | reverse complement strand
TTACCCATTACCCATTACCCGATGAGTCTCTCTAAACCCGAAACCCAACGCCTCCTAGAACGCCTGATTTTTGAAGAAACGACTCCCACCGACTGGGTGCAGGATGTGTGGGGTCTGAGTCCGATTTTAGGCGACAGTGCCGCCAAATTGTTGGAAGCCTTTCAAGCGGTGTGCGATCGCTGCGATGACGCTGACCTCGAAGACCTACTGCACAGCCTCTATCAAGACCAGATGGAATAGCATTACTAAAGTTATGTGCGGCTAGGAAGAATTTGGAATCCAGCTTGGATGAAGTGCTGGTCAAAGGTGAGCGCAATTTGGAGCGATCGCTGTTGCATCACGATAAAGGACAGGCGATCGCGCTGTCCAACTGCTCCAGGTATTAAAAGCTATTCGGGTGTGGCAACCGGAAACTTGATTGAGGCGTAAAGTGATCTCTTTATGTAATTTGTTGACTCACCTTGACGCTTTCTGGCATGAGTTGAGACTCAATTTCGCGCGGATAAATCAACCAAGCCCGCTCATAGGGTTGCGTTAGGGTTTGCACGAGGGGCGAGAGGGTACTGATTTCTTCTAAGCCGGCGCTGGATTGCAGTTTGATGCCTTTTTGGTAGAGCGTATAACCCCGGCTGAAGGAAATTCGGATGCCGCTGTAGGAGGGGGCATCGAAGTGGAGGGCAGTCAGCCAGTGATGGGTTTTGCTTAGCAGTTCGAGGCGGGCATCCTGGCTGAGATGGCTGATGTCCAGACATTTGAACAAATCACGATCGCAGTACCGCCGCGCTAAATCCGACAACACCGGATCAGGGTGCCGTTGCCAGCGTTGTAAGTGGTAGGCAAAAACGCCATCGTCGGCAGCGAGGTAATCAGCCAGTGGCAAGCGATCGCAATCTTGCGTCAGCCATGCCTCTACGGTTTCATCTACAGTCAAACGCTGGTCAGATAATAATGCTCTGGCTCGATTAAACGTCTGCTCCAGAATCCAGGTAGCGGCAATATTTTTCGGGTGATTGTAAACCTGGGCATACATGAAATACCGCACGATCAAATAGTGTTCGACGGCGGCCATGCCTTTACGGGCGACTACCAACTGTTGCGACACCGGATCGTATTCCAGCGCTATCATGATGCGATCGAGGTCAATCTTGCCGTAGGACGCTCCGGTAAAGTAGCTGTCTCGCATCAAGTAATCGAGGCGATCGCAGTCCAATTGACTGGAGACCAACTGCCACACCAGCGGGATGGGATGGCGATGGTGATAAACCTGCAAAATTTGCGCCAAGAGATCAGGCTGAAATGCCTCCAGGGTTTGCCGCAGCGGGGCAGACTCCTGCAAAATGCGAGCCGTCCAAAGTTCGTGATGACAGCCAAAAATTTCTTCGGCGGTATGACTAAAGGGGCCATGACCGATGTCATGCAGCAGCGCCGCCGCCAACACGACCGCGCGGTAATCCTGGAGTTGGGGATAGGCATGACAGATTCGATCAAAGGCGCGGCGGGCGATCTCCATCACGCCGAGGGAATGGGTAAACCGGGAGGCTTCGGCACCATGAAATGTGATGCTGGCGGGACCTAATTGCCGAATTCGGCGCAAGCGTTGGAAGGCAGGCAGATCGATCAACCGAATCAGGAGGGCTTCGGTGGGATCTTGCCAATCCAGCGCGATCGCGCCGTGTAAGGGATCGTGATAAGTTCGTCCAGAGTTAGGCAGCACCAGCAACCATTGTGTGAGTAGCTAAATAGTCCATTGCCGTCTCGTACTGGCGATCGGCTTTGGTACCCAATTGCCCCATCGCGATCGGGTCGAGCGGCACCGTCACGTCGGGCTTAATTCCCTGGCGATTGATATCTATATGATCCGGAGTTTCATATTTGGCGACCGTCACCGCTAACCCCGAACCATCCGACAAATCAAACAAGGATTGAATCAAGCCTTTGCCAAACGTGCGCTCTCCCATAATGGTAGCCCGACCGTTGTCCTTCAAGGCTCCGGCTAAAATTTCACTGGCACTGGCAGTCCCCTGATTCACCAGCACAACGAGCGGATCATGCGTGAGTGCGGGGCCAGTCGCTTCAAAACTGCCTTCGATGCCCTGCCGATTCACGGTATAAACAATCGTGCCCTCATCCAGCCAGTAGCGGGCGATTTCAATCCCAGACTGCAACAAACCACCGGGATTACTCCGCAAATCCAGGACATAAGCCTCAGCGCCCTGCTTTTCTAAGCGATCGATCGCGTGCGCCACTTCCATCGAAGCATTCGCATTGAATTGGGTGAGGCGAATGTAGCCGACTTTCTGTGGGGTGGTACTGGTCGTCGTCGGTTGTAAGCGTAAGTCGGCATAAACGGGATTCAGCTCAATGCGATCGCGCTTCACACTCAGATCCGCCAATTCCTGACCTTCACGCCGAATCGTCAACAGTACAGTACTCCCAATCGGGCCGCGCATCCGTTCTGCCGCTTCGTCTAAGCTCAAGCCGGAAGTGGGCGTGCCGTCAATTTTCAAAATTGTATCCGCCGGACGAATCCCCGCCTGATCAGCAGGAGATCCGGCGATCGGGGCGATCACGCGCAATTCGCCGCTGTCGTTGTCCAGCGAGATTTGCAACCCGACACCCGTCAGTTCTCCTGCCGTATTCGTTTGCAGACTGCGATACTGATCCGGCTTGAGCAGGCGGGTAAAGGGATCGTTCAAACTCGCCAGCATTTGCTGAATGACGGTATACGCCTCTTCTTTATTGTTTAAAGATTGCTTCATCGCCCGCTGTCGCACCAGCCACCAGTTCTGCTGGTTAAACGTATCATCGACGTAGGCTCGATCCACCAGTCGCCACACTTCCGCTACCAGGCGTTGTTCTTCCGTCAGCGCGATCGCAGGGGGTGCCGTCCACCCTAGCAAACTCGCGATCGTGATCAAGACCATCAACCATCGCTGCGCGAAGCGTAATTTATTTCTCATAAAGCCGGTGCTAGAACCTTTAACGGGTGCAAAGTCGCGATCGAAACAATACTTAACGCCGAATTAACGAAAAAAAGTACGTTTTTCTAGGGTATGAACTTTCCTTCGATCCTGCAACCGTCCAATCTGGTAGGGAAACCTCAGCTTGGCACCGAAATTAGCCCCTAGCGTTTTTATGAAAAGCGCCAAGTGTCTGTGTTACAGTCTTAATGAACAGAAATACATTTTAGGAATTTTCCCTTCATGTTCACTAAACAGGTAACCGACTCGAAGGCTTACCAGTGGTTCAACGAGAGATTGGAAATTCAGGGGATTGCTGATGATATCAGCAGCAAGTATGTTCCTCCCCATGTCAACATCTTTTATTGCCTGGGCGGAATCACGCTTGTTTGCTTCCTGATCCAGTTCGCCACTGGATTTGCAATGACTTTTTATTACAGACCTACTGTTACTGAAGCATTTGAGTCTGTTCAATACATCATGAACGAAGTCAACTTCGGTTGGCTGATCCGTTCGATCCACCGCTGGTCTGCCAGCATGATGGTCTTGATGATGATTCTCCATGTGTTCCGGGTTTATCTCACTGGTGGTTTCAAGAAGCCCCGTGAGTTGACCTGGGTGACTGGCGTTGTCCTGGCTGTGATTACCGTCTCCTTCGGGGTGACAGGCTACTCGCTCCCCTGGGATCAGGTAGGCTACTGGGCGGTGAAGATCGTATCTGGTGTACCTGAAGCCATTCCCGTGGTCGGTACCTTGATTGCGGATCTTTTGCGCGGTGGTTCGAGTGTGGGTCAAGCCACGCTGACTCGCTACTACAGTGCTCACACCTTCGTTTTACCCTGGCTGATTGCGGTCTTCATGCTGTTGCACTTCCTGATGATCCGTAAGCAAGGTATTTCTGGTCCTCTCTAAATCAAAAGTTGTGACGACTGAGGTTGTTTATCACCGCTGTCATCATTAAACTGAGAGGATATTGATTGCCTGTCCAGATCTGCCGACCTTTGTAGATTAAGGATGTCTTCCTGACTATGCCAACTCTTAAGAAGCCGGATCTCGCTGATCCACAACTTCGTGCCAAGCTTGCCAAAGGCATGGGGCATAACTATTACGGTGAGCCTGCCTGGCCGAATGACCTGCTTTACACTTTCCCCATCGTGATTTTGGGCACCATTGCGCTATGCGTGGGTCTGGCAGTTCTAGATCCAGCTATGACTGGTGAACCTGCCAATCCTTTTGCAACACCGCTGGAAATTTTGCCTGAGTGGTACTTGTATCCTGTCTTCAACATTCTGCGGGTTGTCCCGAACAAGCTGCTGGGTGTGGTGTTGATGGCCTCAGTGCCCCTGGGTTTGATCATTGTTCCGTTTATCGAAAATGTGAACAAGTTCCAGAATCCGTTCCGTCGTCCAGTAGCAACCACCGTGTTCCTGTTTGGGACTGTGGTTACTCTGTACTTGGGTATCGGTGCTGCAATGCCCATCAGCAAAGCCTTGACTCTGGGTTTGTTCTAACTCGGTTTTGACTTTGATATTACTTTCTGACACCTGCTTAATCTTCCGGCGACTTCTGAGCTACGCTGGAGTTTGAGCAGGTGTTCCCCTATGTGGGGGCATAACCGCTGCATAAGGAGTTTGCGGTGAAAGAATCGAATTTGAAAAATTGGCAATTTAGTTTGGCAGAAGTATCCCGCTTACTCCTGCCATTTGCTGTGATTTGGCTACTTGGGGCGATCGGGCTAGGCTGGATTGTCAAATCGTTACTGTTTCTCGTGGCATTTTTATTGATTGCGCCCATTGTGGCTTTTTTCGGGTTTCGCTGGTGGTTGAAACGGAATTTAATTCAATCCACCTGTCCCGTTTGCCAATATGAATTTGTT
>JAIXVO010000262.1 GCA_027482985.1 Cyanobacteriota bacterium | reverse complement strand
GGTGATCACGCGAGCCAGGGTGGCCAGGGCGCGATCGTTCTGAGGGTCAAGCTCCACTTTGTGCTCCTGCGCGTTGCACCCACTCCTGATACTTCGTCGTCTCGGCTAACACCGGATTCACGCCAAACCAGGTGCCTTCCAGATCTTGATATTCAAACACGAACATACTCCGGAGTAAGGTTTGGTATTCCAATTCACCCGTGACCGTTTGCTGCTTCACCACCTGTCCAATCAGTTGCCATTCCTGCTCATCGATCGCCCGCGCCAGGGCATCCCGTTGACCCCGAATCACTTGCTCCACCGTCTCCCGTTGAAAGGGCGGGTCGCTTTGCTGGATGCAATTGCGGACTAAGCCCAACAGGTTACGGACATGACCGCCACTCACCAAGCACAGGCGATCGAGGGTGGCGAGGTCATCGAAGACCTGAGTGACGGCTTCCAGGCGGCGGGAGACAGCAATATCGGGAAAGGCGCGGGCGAGAATCAGGTGGCGGAGTAAATGCACCCCTTCGGCATAGGGGGTTTGTTGCCGCGATCGCACGGGAATCATGGGCAGCACTTTGGGGGCCACCCCGCCACCGAACCGTTGCCGCAGGGTTTCATTTTCGTTGGAGTAAATCAGCGCCAGGGGGATGGTGTAAACCAGATGGCAATTGAGTTTTGAGAGCTGATCACCCCGGTCGATGAACAGGTATTCCGGTTGGGTGCGTCCGGTTTGCAGTTGGCGGGCATCGACGCGATCGAGATTGTCAATGATCACCACGAGTCCTTGCTGTCCCCGGCGTTGTAGTTCAGCGGTGGCTTTACCCAGAAGTTCCTCATTAATGGCTTTCAAGATGCCATTCGTCCGGGGTTCCATAAATTGCCGGAGTTGGCTTCTGAGGCGCGGACTGTCCTTCGTGCGGGCAGTAATCCGACTGATGCCTACCGAAAATTCGACATCGGCAAATTCAATCGGCGTTTGCAACAGTTCACCAATTTCGGCAAAGAGCCGGACAAAATATTCTGGCTTCAGCAAGATTTTCTGAGCTTCCAGATTGGCACTCACCTGATGGGCGATCGCCAGCAAGATGTCCGTCACATCGACATCCGACATATCCAGAAATTCGCTGGATTCAAAGTAGACGACATAAAAGCCCATTTCTTCCAGTTCCGCCTTCAGCCGCCGCAATTCGGTCGATTTGCCACAGCCCACATGTCCCGTAAACAACTGGCAGGTTTGTTCGGTCGGCAGTAGGGCGATCGTCCGTTTTAACTCGCGCATGTGGTTGCTGCCCCGCACTGCCGCAAAGTCGATGTAGTACTGACGCTCCTGAAAGTCGCTGTAGGACAAGGGCACAGCAGGATTACAGGCTTTGAAGAAATGGGTGACATTGAGCATAAAGAAAGCAGCCAAGACGGTAAATATAGCTTTGGTCAGAACCGGGTTGACTACCAAATCTTTTTTGTAGGTTGGGTTGAACATCGTGAAACCCAACGCCAGTCTTAGTCTTGTTGGGTTACGCTATCGCTAACCCAACCTACGCAAGAATTGGGGTTTCCAGAGTTGTGTCAGTCAATCAGGGATAACCACTTAGGACAAATTGAATTCGCCTACGCAACCATTAGGAGCTACCGACTGCGATGACTGCTCCCGGCACAATCGTACTCAATCCATTGCAAACAGCGGGAATGAGGGGAATTAAATTTGGCAATCGATGACTGCGAGCAACCAGCACACAACCTTAAGGGGACGTGGGACGCATTCATCCAGCAGGATTCGCATCAGCTGTCAGCATTTCCTTAGCCAACTCTAGGGCGGCGATCGCTTGCTCACGCCGGACACTGGGAAAATGGTCTAAGAATTCATCGAGGGGATCACCTGCTTCGAGGTAATCCAGCAAAGTTCTCACAGGTACGCGAGTTCCCACAAAAACAGGCGTTCCTCCCAGGATGTCAGGGTCACTGTGCAGAACACTCGCGACGGTAGTCATAGGAGCTATCTCAGCGTAGAACTACCGTCGATCTTAGCCCACAATGCCAGATCAAACAGCGTTGAGTCGAGATCGTCGCTAGGGGCGCTGTCACCCTTGCGGACTGAGCAGCACAACAATAACTTTGGATGAAATTTGGGGCAGTCTACCGGGAAAGGGAACAAAACTTGGTAGGGTGAACCAGGATGATTTGTGATGAAAATTCACGATCTGAGACAAAAGTGCATATCCGCGATCGCCGCCACCAGTCTCACACCCCACTACCAGATTAACGAGCAACGGAGAATGCTATGTCTGACATGATTGCCGAATGGGTGGTAAGAATTATGACCTCAATGGGTTATTGGGGCATTGGTTTGATGATGTTTCTCGAAAATTTGTTTCCGCCTATCCCCTCGGAACTGATCATGCCCCTGGCTGGGTTTACCGTTGCCAAAGGTAATATGGAGTTTGGCTGGGCCGTGTTTGCAGGCGTTGTGGGGACGGTGTTGGGGGCGCTTCCCTGGTATTACGGGGGCAAATTTATTGGCGAACCCC
>JAIXVO010000117.1 GCA_027482985.1 Cyanobacteriota bacterium | reverse complement strand
TCCGCGATGATGACGGGTTACTTTTTGCGGCAAATGGAACAGCGGATGCACCTGGAAGACACCCTGACCAATTCCTTGACGCTGAATAACTCTAGCGAAGAGTAATTTCCACAGATAGGGCTATTTATTGGCAGGAAATGCTCCTGGCTTGACGCGAATTTGTTGCAGCTGACCGTTGCGAATGATCTCTAGCGGCAAGGTATCGCCAATACGACTAGCTTCCACTAAAGATTGCACTTCGCCTGCGGTTTTCACCGGTTTCCCAGCTACTTTTTGAATGATGTCGCCTTGTCGGATCCCCGCTTGGGCGGCTGGGGAATTGTCCATCACGCGCACAATCAGCACCCCTTCATCCCGGCTGATTTTGAGATTGAAGTCTTGATTCTCGTTAATTTCCTTCCGAATCGAAGGGGTTAAATCCACCATCTGCACCCCTAGATAGGGATGATCGACTTTCCCTTTGGCAAATAGTTGGTTGGCGACCCGTTGTGCCGTTTCGATCGGAATCGCAAAGCCTAATCCTTGGGCATCGGCGCGAATCGCCGTATTTACCCCGATCACTTCGCCGCGATCGTTCAACAATGGCCCCCCAGAATTACCTGGATTAATCGCTGCATCAGTTTGAATGAAACTGACTCGCTTATCGGGCACCCCCACCTGGGAACTCGATCGCCCAATCGCACTAATGATCCCGGCTGTCACAGTGTTGTCCAATCCCAATGGATTCCCGATCGCGATCGCCCATTGTCCCGGCAGCAAGTTTTCGGCATTGGCAGTTTTAGCGGTGGGTAACCCTTTTGCTTCAATTTTGACCACGGCCACATCAGTCACCGAATCCGATCCCACTACCCGGCCTTCATAGGTGCGGCCATCTTTCAGCGTCACCTCGACGGTATCCGTACCCGATACCACATGGGCATTCGTCAAAATCCGCCCATCCGCCGACAAAATGAAGCCAGAACCGGTTCCCCGTTCCACCCGTTCCCGTTCCGGCGGGGCATCATCCCCAAAAAAGCGCCGAAAGAAGGGATTCCGAAAGGCTTCGGGTAAATCATTCGACACGCGCCGCGCCGAATCAATCCGCACGACTGAAGGCCCGACTCGCTCGACGGCCTGAGCAATAAAGTTAGGATTCGTGGTGGTTGGAATCGTCGTCACGATGGCGGGTTTGCTGGCACTGGTGAGGGCTTCCAGGCGAGTTGGAGCCTCTACGGGGGGAGTACTGTCGCGTTCTGGTTTCAGCCAATACTGACTCCCCACGATGCCCGCCCCACTCCCGATCGCCAAGAGTGCCACAGCGGTCGCCAATTGCTTCAATGACAGATTCATACGTTCAGGTCGAAAAGTGTGCGCATTGTCTTTCCCTACTGTACCGACAACTGAGGAAAGCCGGCACGTTTCCAGATCTATGACGGGTGCCGCCAGCTCTGACTGATCACCTGTTTCAGCAGCAGATTAAACCGCTATGAAAGATCGGGAGCAGTTGATTGGCTTGCCACTTGAGTAGACTGGATAAAGCAATGACAATGTTGTTCTGGCAGATGGTTCGTTTATGCAATGGGGTGGATGGATTGGGGTAATGGGGACGGGAGTGGTGATGGCAGGCGCGATCGCCCCGGCGCAGGCACAAGTCTTTGCGGGACCGGAGCGATCGCGGACACAAGCCTGTCAAGCTCCAGCTTTGGCACAAGTGCAGCGACATACCGTAGCGCGGGGCGAAACGCTGGAGGGGATTGCCCGTCAGTACAATCTTTTGCCCGCTACCCTGATGGGCTTTAATCCCAGTCTGCGAGGCGGGAGAGCAACCCCCGGTAGTCAGATTTTGATTCCGCCCTTCAATGGCATTCGGGCAGAGGTGCCACTGGGTAAAACTTGGCGCGAGGTGGCCAAAACCTACAAGGTGCGCCCAGATGTATTGTTTGAGATCAATGGTTGCCAGACTGCGCCCAAGGTGGTGTTTGTGCCAGGGGTGAACTGGTCCCCGATCGCCCCTTCCACTCAGGCCATTCCTCGCGTTGCCAGTCAAATTCTCACCAACTCACCGCTGAGTCAGCCTACGACGGTGCTCCTGGGCTATGGCTATCAGGTGCAACCGGGCACCAGTCAGGTGGCTTTCCATAGTGGGGTAGATTTAGCGGCGGCGAGCGATGCACCTGTGCAGGCGGTTGGCAATGGCACGATCGCGTTTGCGGGTACCCAGGGAATTTATGGCAATCTCGTGGTGATTAACCATGCAGAAGGGTTGCAAACGCGCTACGGGCAACTAGGTCGGATTCAGGTCAAAGTGGGGCAGCGCGTTACGGCTGGACAAACCCTTGGCCTGGTGGGGACTTCGGGACGACCGAGTTCAGCGGCACCGCATCTGCACTTTGAGGTGCGATCGCGATCTAATTTAGGTTGGGTTGCCGAAAATCCGAGTCAAGTGTTGTCCAGCCTTCAAAATTAAAGTTGGGCAGTGAGGATGCGATCGCGAACGATTAAAACACCCTAACTCAACTTCAGCTAGGGATCGGGCAATCTCAGCAAGCACCTGTTTTCTTGAACAAAATTAGAATTGTTTTACCGATCAGCAGCAGATCGTAAAACGGGTGCCACTGGGCCTGATAGCGAAGATCCAACTTAACGATATCTTCAAAATCTTTGACCAGCGATCGCCCATTCACTTGCCACTCACCTGTCATCCCCGGCTTGACGGTTAACCGCTGCCAGTGATGCTCCCGGTAATGGGCAATTTCATCCGCAGTGGGGGGGCGCGTCCCCACTAAGCTCATTTCTCCCTTTAAAACATTCCAGAATTGCGGAAATTCATCAATGCTGGTTTTGCGCAAAAATTGTCCGACACGGGTAATACGAGGATCATTAGCATTTTTAAAGATCAATCCTTTCGATTCATTCCGAACCTGCGACTTCAGGTAATCAGCATCTTTGACCATAGAGCGAAACTTATAGATGCGAAAGGGCTTGCCCATGAGTCCGTAACGTTCTTGACTGTAAAAAATATTGCCAGAACTATCAGCTTTGATCGCGATCGCAATCGGCACGAAAATCAGGGCTAAAACCAATAACCCCAACATTGCACCCAGAATGTCTACTAGCCGTTTAAAGGAGGAGAACACTGAAATATGAGGAGTTAACCGCGTGGGGGATGACTCCCAATTAGAGGTCGCCTCTAAGTCTGCCGCTGATTGCATATCCTTCAAGTTGATGAACCACGTATATTTACCCAGAACCTCTTCTGGATATAATAAGCCGATCCGTAAATCTGCGAATGGTGTTGACCGGAACATTTCAACGATCTTCTTGAAAACTTTACAAAGAGATAATTTCTGGCATTAATATCCTTTACGCACCAAAACTGCCCCCACCTCCGCTTCCTCTCCCCAAATGGGCGAGGGGAGAAAGATTCGATTAGTTCCCCTTGTCCCGCTTTGGGAGAAGGGGTTAGGGGATGAGGGCAACTATCTTGGTGTGTCAAGTCTGTTATTGCCTAATTCTTTCTTGGTATCGCCAAGGTGTCCAGATCTGGCAGGTGCGAGATTTAGCTTCAGCGCTCGAATAATTGCGGCAGTTGGGGCAGGAGCTGGGCAAAAGCTTGTCCTCGATGGCTAATCTCGTGTTTGATCGCGGCGGGCATCTCGGCAAAGGTCATTTGCTGTTGGGGAACGTAGAAGATGGGGTCATAGCCAAAGCCGCCCTGCCCTCTGGGTGCGGTGAGAATTTCGCCGGGACAAATGCCTTCTGCTTGCAGCACGATCGCCCCATCCGGGCGGGCGATCGCCACAACACAAACAAATCTGGCCTGCCGCTTGGGGTTGCCCTGCAATTCCGTCAGCAACCGTTGAATACAGTCAGCATCCGTCTTCCCGTAGCGGGCAGAATACAATCCGGGAGCGCCGTTCAAGGTCTCAACTTCCAAGCCGGAATCATCCGCGATCGCCCATTCGCCCGTCGCTTGCGCTACCTGCGAGGCTTTGAGAGCCGCATTTTCAGCAAAGGTTTGGCCTGTTTCTTCGACCTCTAGTTCGGGTGGCTTGAGCCGCAAATCCCAACCACCATCGGTCAGGTATGCCTGCATTTCTTTCAGTTTGCCGGGATTACCAGTCGCCACAATTAGAACAGGCATCAGATGACCTCAGAACAGGGAGGAGGGGACACAAAGATTATCGGGGGGCGATCGCCCGGACGCGTTCGGCAAAGGGTGCCCAGGCTAAGACATCGGCTAAGAGTGCCTGGTATCCTGTCCCATTGGGATGCAGGCCATCGTCTAGCAGTTGGGCGCGGCACCACTCATCGCCTCGTTCCAACCAGCGGGAGAAAATATCCAGGTAAGGAATTTGTCGCGCCGCACAGGCCATCTGGGTCGCTTCTTTGTAACGAAATTGGTCGGCGTGGTTGTAGTAGAGGCAATCGAGGAAGGGCATTTTCGCCTCATCGACGGGCACCATGCCAATAAACAAGACGGGACAGAGGGCACAGGCTTGATCCAGGAGTTGGGCGATTTCCCGTTGAAAGCGATCGAAGTCGGTGTAGTTGCGACCATCGGGACGATTAAGGCGGGCGGAATCGTTCACTCCCACAGACAGAATCATCAAGTCGGGCACCCGGTTGCGTAACTCGCCTCGATGCCGAAATTCGCTCTCCAGCCGTTGCGCCACCTGTCGCACGCCATCCCCCCGAATGCCCAGGTTATATAAGACGTGTCCTTCGCAATCGGGGGTCATCCAGCGTCGCCGTAAGCGCTCAACCCAACCGCCGCCTTCTGGATCTCCAAAGCCGTACACTAGGCTGTCGCCCAACGCCACCACTTTGAGCGGGTGGACAGTCGCAGTTAAGGAAGGTCGAACGGCAATTGGAGCTGTACGCATACATACCTAATGAAACGGCAGCGCTAACATCGACAAACCACGATCGCAATATTGCGCGATCGCCAGAAATCACCCTGCACTTTACCATTCATTTTGAATTTTTGTAAATCTTGACCCAACAAAATTCTTTAAAGTTCCTGGCGATATCGTGAAATATACGGTAATCTTTCGTGAGGTGGAGTCTCGCTCTGAAGAGATTCCCTTAACCTGAGGAGAGTGAATAGGCGCACCTGCGGATCCCATAGACGAATGAACCCTCCGATTTCGGAATTCAGTTGCGGGAAATGTTTAGGCGTTGTCTGGACTGGTGTGAGGCGGTAGACAGTTCCAGCGAAGCAATCTTGCCCATTTTGATGAGGGCTAGGTAGGCTCTCGTAGTTTAATGGCATGGCTGGCAGGAATCGGGCTTGATGTCTGTGGATTCGCAGATGTCAGGTACGACTCAACCCTGCTTTAGTAGGCATTACCTTCTCTCAAAGTTTTTTGAGGGAATCTGGAAACGCTGCGTTTGCAACTGTGGCACATCACAGGAACCTAATCCTGGGTTTAGACGACTAGACCCCAATCCCATTTCTACTGGTGCCCGAAGGAGGTGAACAAGATGGGACCGTCAACGTATACAAGACTGATTCGCTTTCTCCAAGAAGAATTAGCGATTTCGGCAGCGGCGATCGCGCTGGCTGTGCGTCACTCGGAACATGATCCTGGCCCGTTGCCGATGATTCTTTGGCAATACGGACTGGTGACTTTGGAACAATTGGATCGGATTTACGACTGGCTGGAAAACGCTTAATTGACCTTGCGAATTCAGGAGTAACAGGCATGAATCCATCGCAGTTCGAGGGGCTTTGGTTGCCCCACGGGATGTTTCCACGATGTTCAGGTTCAACTCAACAGAATCACCTTTTACGCAAAAAGCGGACTGCAATATCAGTCCGCTTTTTGCGTAAAGGATGTTATTCAGCTAGCAATCTCCGCCGATCAATTGGTGTAGGGGGGAACAACCATTACACAGAGTTGCCTTAAAACCCGTGGGTCTGGTAGTGGCGCAAGTCTTTGACTAGAACCAAGATTCTGGGCTTGGGTGGCAGCCCCCCAAACCCCCCCAATTCAAGGGACGGGTGGGTCCCCCCCACCCCCCCCCAAAGGCAACGCTGGGGCGGCGCAAAGAGGCTCTAGTGGTGACGTTGTTGAAGGCGACTCTAGAGATCCGCTTAAGTAAAGTGCATGGATGGCTATTTACCCCTACCGAATCTGGCGCGATCGCCACTCACCAGGCATTACAACCCAGAAATCACCTTGGCGGCGGCGGTGATGCCAGCGCCGGGGGTGAATTGATGGCCTAACTCCAGTAAGGTTGCTTCCAGGGAACTGAGGGCTGAGAGAATATCGCGATCGCAGACGAAGCCCAGATGCCCAATGCGGAAAATTTTGCCTTTGAGATGATCCTGACCACCCGCGAGTACAATATCAAACCGCTTTTTCATGACGGAGCGAATTTTCTCTGCGTCTACGGTTTCGGGCATGACGGCGGTAATCGAAGGACTGGCAGCATCGTCGGGCGCAAACAACGGCAGGCCCAGCGCTTTGATGGCGGCGCGGGTGGCGGCAGTGTGGCGATGATGGCGGGCAAAAATATTTTCCAGCCCTTCTTTCTGCATCATTTGGAGGGCAACTTGCAACGCGAAGAACATATTCACGGGTGGGGTGAAGGGCGTGGTGTTTTTCGCCGCATCTTTTTTATATTTGCCCAAATCTAAATAATAGCGGGGCAGTTTTGCGGTTTTGTAGGCTTCCCAGGCTTTGGGACTGACGGCGACAAAACCTAATCCCGGCGGAATCATGTAGCCTTTTTGGGAACCGGAACCGACGACATCCAGACCCCACTCATCGATGGGGACACTCGTCGCGCCCAAACTGGTGACGCTATCGACAATGATCAGGGCTTCGCCGTGAGCTTTCACGTATTTGTTGATCGTTTCCAGATCGTTCAACACCCCGGTGGAGGTTTCACTGTGGGTGATGATGACAGCTTTGATCGTCTTCTCGGTATCGGCTTCCAGTTTCTCGCGGAACTGTTCGGGGTCGAGGGCTTTGCCCCACTCCGCCGTGATCCGCTCGGTTTGTAGCCCGTAAGCGTCCGTGACTTCGGCCCAGCGTTCGCCAAACTTGCCGTTAGAACCGACCAACACGCGATCGCCCGGACTCAGAAAATTAATAATCCCAGCTTCCATTGCCCCGGTGCCGCTGGCGGTTAAGACCAGCACATCATTTTGGGTTTGGTGGAGCCATTTTAAGTTTTGCGTGACCTCTGCCATGATTTCCGAGAAATCACCGCTACGGTGCCCCATCGGGTGTTTCGCCATCGCCAACAACACTTTTTCCGGCACCGGGGTCGGTCCCGGAATCATTAGCATCAGTTTATTGTCCATGCTCTACTACTCCAGCCTTGTGCTTACTGAATCGATTTGTTGCTCACTGATCATAGCCCCTTGCTATGGCAACTCTTGCCAAGCCACTGCCACCACCTGACTCAGCCATTGGCGTTGCTGGGTGTCGAGCAAGGCATCGTCCGCCATAATTTCCGCCATCAGGTCATCTAAGGATTGTCCGGTCAAACGCGCCGTTTGGACAACACCCGCGATCGCGGCGGCAATTAACGCTTCGTTCACCGATTTTTGCCCAAGGGCGACGACTTCAGGGGGACTTGCTGGAATAGGATAGTTCATGGCGGGTTAGGAAGGAGCAAACTCAGTCACAATAACAAGAGTGAGAAGGCGTAAAGTTTTTTGGCAGATTGCTAATGAAGTCTAGCGCAGGTTAAGCACTTCTTAATCTAAGTTTTTAGTGTTCATTGATTGGGGTTTTTGAAAGGCCGATGAAGGAGATTCTTTATATCGAAGTGCCCACGCCAGACGCGATCGCGGTGCGGGAGTGGTTACAAACAGCGTTCCAACCAAGTCACGGCGAG
>JAIXVO010000286.1 GCA_027482985.1 Cyanobacteriota bacterium | reverse complement strand
CGCCGCCAGCAACACCCGCAAGCCCTGGGCTACAGAGGGGCGATCGGATTTGGCCGTAAACACATCCCGCATCAAAATCAGTTGCCCCAGCAAAACGATCGCCAGCAGGCATTCCTCAAAGTCCAACCCCTTAATCAAATGGCTGATGATCGAAATGGTCAGTAAGCCCACGGTTAACACCCAGGCCGTGTGTTTGCGCCGCAGCAAGTTGACAGCTAACACCAGCAGGGCAAAACCGGCGATCGCGGCAAAAATGCGGCCCCCAGAGCGGATATAAAACGGCAAAAATAATTCTAACCAGGCGCGGCGATCGGGCTGGGAGGGAGTCACTGCCGATAACAAATTGACCACGCCCATGGTGCCAGTCAATAAGGCGGCGGTCCATAAGCCAATCCGCGTGCGCCGACTAATTTTGCCGATGGGACTGGGGCTGAGCGGGGTTGTGGGTTCCACCATGCGGGTGCTCCTGAGAACGGGGGGCGGCGGGCGGGGAATGGGTCAGGGCGGCTTGAAACTGTTGACCAACGAACGTCAACGAATCGGCAAGATGCTTGTGCCAGTAGTTCCAGCCCACATTTTGCCCGACAATGCCATGCCCACCAGGAAAAACATGAAATTGATTCACAATTCCCGCTCGATTCAGCACGTCATGAAAGCTGCGGGTGGCCTCCAAATACTTGTGGTCATCTTCGCCCGCATCGAGGTAAACCCGTAAAGCCTGGCGATCGCGGGGGGGAATTTGGGTCACAAACAGTTGAGGACTATTCGCCGCTCCACTGTCATCGATAAAGTAACCCGTGTGGCTGAAAAACGTGTGGAACTGTTGCCGATGCCGCAAGCCAATATTCAACGCGCCCCAGCCGCCGGAGGATAATCCCCCGATCGCCCAAAATTGCGGTTGTGCCAGCGTGCGGTACCGCGATTTCACGACGTTGACTAACTCTGAGCCAATCAACGTACTGACCTTCCCATTCGGACCATCAAAATAATCCGGGTCCCAAAACGGTGTGCTGCCCCGATTATCGTTACCATCTGGCGTAATCACGATCGCCGCTGGCAGTCGTTGAGTTGTATAGACATCATGCAACACGGAAGTTAACCGCGCTTTATCTTGAAAGTCTCGTTCACCACCATGCCCCCCATGCAGCAAAATCACCACCGGGTAGCGTTTTGTCGGATGCTGGTCATAGCCGGAGGGCAACACCACTCCATATTTGCGCACTTGCCCCATCGCCCGACTCTGAAATGACTCGACTTGAAAGGACAAGCCCGTATTGGCTTCAGCGGGGGGTGGATCGAGTTGCGGCGCATTGGCTAAAAACACATACCAGTAGCCTGTTCCCGCTACCAGAGTGAGGGCGATCGCGGTGCTTGTTAACAGTGCTTTCGGTTTGATTTTCATCTGGTTGTAACCCCCTCCCAAGCCGCCACCCATTGCGCGATCGCGTGATTCACCGCCGCCGCATAATCTTGCATCACCCCATGTCCCGCTTTGGAAAAGTGGAGATGATGATTGAACCGAAACTGCCTCGCTAACTCCGCTCCCATCTGAGCGTTAAAGGCGGGATCGCGACCCCCGGTAATCACCAGCGTGGGAATATGAATATAGCGTTCCGTTTTGCGGCGAGAGAAAAAGTCATAGCCCCAAAAAATTTCCATTGCGCCATAGACTTCTGACTGGCGATCGCTCCATTTCAGCAACTTCACCAGCGGAAATTCCCACCAAGGCGTTAAATTGTGTGACCCACCTGCAATTAACACCAGCCCCCCCACCGGATAGCGTTGCGCCCATTCCAACCCAATCGGCACGCCGTAGCTGTGGCAACACAGAATCGGAGCTGAAATTTGAAAATGCTGAAGCAGGCGGTGCAAATCACGACAATGCCGCCCAATTGAATAGCGGGGGTAAGGGGTTGATTCCCCATGCCCAGCGAGATCATAGGTGAGCGCCGTCCAGCCTTGAGTGGCGGCGTACTCAAACTGCGATCGCCAGTTCCAGCGATTCCCCAGCCCGCCATGCACAAACACCAGCGCGGGTTGCCGACCGGAGGTATAGTTCACCTGTAACTGCACACCAGCTCGTAAGTTGACAGGTTGCCCAATAACACAAGGGGAAGACATCAAGAAAATTACCGTTTCGCTTTGGTCACAAGTTGCTTGTAGGCAACTCAAGATACTCCCAAAATCACGGCTGCGATCAGGGCATGACCGGGATCAAAGTGGGAATCAGTTGCCGTCCGGATCCGAGCCAATAGCGGCCCGGAAACCCCGATTTCGCTCGTGCTCAAAGGAGCTGTCGCCAAGGGGGGATGTGTGAAAGACGTTGACATGGATCTATTTACCATTTTTGCAAAGTCTGGATTAGTCCTTGTGGCATTGTCGAGAATTTTGTATGTCAGACCCATGACGGACTTGGCATGAGATAGATCAATTGGGGTTCCCCACCAAACAACTCGGCAATCACCACAGATCCTTGTGAGGATGGATCACTTGGATTTTATAGTGCTTTTTCTAAGGGCGTGCCTATCGCAATTGAATCTTAGCAAGCGCCAAGAAAACGACCCCCAGCGTGCGTTGGAGGCCGTTTGTTAGTGGAGCGATGAAGTGTAATGGTAAAAATGTACTATGATAATTTGGCGCTGTCAAACGGGAAGCAGAGCGTGTATAGTCACAAACAAATGGACGCGATCGCCCTCCTGCCATGACTCGATCCAGTAAGCCTCCGCTCACACCGACTTCCGCGCTTCAATCACCCAGCAAATCTCCCCGGAACCGCAGAAAACGGGCGCAGAGTGGCAACTCGAAGCAAGTAATCAGCCCCAATGGGCAACTGAGTACCATCCGCTTGGGGCAGCATTACTCCCCCTGGAAGGACTTGTATCATCTGCTGCTGACGATTCCCTGGTGGCAGTTTTTGGGCTTAGTTCTGGGCTTATATTTAGCGATCAATACCGTCTTTGCGATCGCTTACTTAATCGGCTCCGATAATATCGCTAACGCCCGTCCCGGTTCTTTTGCCGATGCCTTTTTCTTCAGTGTCCAAACCATGGCCACGATCGGTTATGGAGCGATGTTTCCCAAAACAATGTACGCCAATATTTTGGTGGCGATCGAAGCATTTGCGGGATTGTTGGGCGTGGCCATGGCAACGGGGCTGATGTTTGCCCGGTTCTCCCGCCCCACAGCGCGGGTGTTGCTCAGTCAAACGGCGGTGATCATGCCCTACAACGGGGTGCCCACCCTCATGTTTCGGGCTGCGAATAAACGCGGGAATCAAATTCTCGAAGCCCGCCTCTGGGTAACGCTGATTCGGGATGAATTGACGGCGGAAGGCTATCCCATGCGCCGGATTTACGACATGAACCTGATCCGCAATCACAGTCCGTTTTTCATCCTCACTTGGACAGGGATGCACCCTCTGGATGCCGACAGTCCCCTCTATGGCGAAACCCCGGAATCGTTAGCGGCCAGCAATGCGGAAATTTTGGTTTCGCTCACGGGGATCGATGAAACCGTCTCCCAAACCGTTCATGCTCGCTATGTCTATGCCGTTCGCCAGATTTACTGGAATCACCGCTTTACTGATATTATTTCGATCGCCTCCGATGGGCAACGCACCATTGACTACACGCTGTTTCATGATGTTGAGCCGATCCCTGCTGGTGTCCTTGATCCCCAGACCTAAGAACAAAGCTTGGCAAACTTACCATCAAGCGGGAAAATGGTAAAGAGTCGCACAACGAAGATCCTATTGTGAACACTGTCCGCACCGTTTCTGATACAAAACGCGCTTTCTACACCACCCACACGCGTCCGATTAACTCCATCTATCGGCGAGTGGTAGAAGAACTCATGGTCGAGATGCATTTGCTGAGCGTGAATGTGGACTACCAATACAATCCCATTTACGCGTTGGGAGTGGTGACTTCCTTCGATCGCTTCATGCAGGGATATCGCCCGGAAGCTGACAAATCCCATATTTTTGAGGCCATTTGTCAATCGCTCCAGGATGATCCCCAACGCTACCGCCACGATGCCCAGCGCCTGCAAGCTGCCGTGAGTCAAAAATCGGCCAAAGATATCGTGGCCTGGTTGGAACACACCGCGACTGCCTACGACGGGGATGATCTGCAAGAGGCAATTAAGGCGATCGCGAACAATCCCAAGTTCAAGTACAGTCGCCTGTTCGCGATCGGCCTGTTCACCCTGTTTGAAACGGTTGATCCGGTGGCGGTCAAAAATGAAGCCCAGCGCGAAGAATTACTGAAGCAAGCCTGTGCGGCGCTGCGGTTGCCGCAAGATAAAGTCCAGAAAGATCTGGAGCTGTATCGCAGTAATTTGGAAAAACTGGCTCAAGCCCAAGCCGCGATCGCGGATATGCTGGCGGCTGACAAGAAAAAACGGGAACAACGCCAACAGGAGAAAAACGGCACTCCTGCCCCTGATGTCGATACGCCAGCGGAGGCTCCTAAGAACGAAACACCTTCTAATCCTTAGGGTCAGCAGAATTACGGGGATTCCTTTGGCACAATAGAAGAGACGCGTTTAGGATCTTGTGATGCGACTACTTCATACCATGCTGCGAGTCGGCAATCTGGAACGTTCTCTGAACTTCTACTGCAATCTGTTAGGCATGAAATTGTTGCGCCAAAAAGATTATCCCGCTGGTGAGTTCACACTGGCCTTTGTCGGTTATGGCGAAGAATCCGATCACACCGTTTTGGAACTCACCCACAATTGGGGCACCGATCGTTATGATCTGGGCGATGCCTATGGTCACATCGCGATCGGGGTGGAAGACATTTACGCTACCTGTGAGGCCATTCGGCAACAGGGTGGCAATGTGGCTCGTGAACCCGGTCCGATGAAACATGGGTCTACGGTGATTGCCTTTGTCACTGATCCCGATGGTTACAAAGTCGAGTTAATTCAACTCGGTACGCAAGGTTATGTGCGTGAAGAAAAACCAGCCACGGCAGCGGTTTGAGGGACGGTTGGGGGAGGGGCGATCGCCCTTCTCTCGGATTGCTATCGGAAGCATGATCCCTGCCCGATCTCTCCTTTTCCCTTGGTTCCCGTGGGAGACGTGCTAACGGCATCGTCTCTACGATGATCTTGATCGCGAGATAGAAGTGCCAACGGCACCGGCTCTACGATTTCCTCTATTCCTTTCCTTTCTTCCATTCCTTTCATTCCTTCTCTTCTGACTCCTGACTCCTGACTCCTCCCCTTTCCCCTAGCCGCTTTTCCTCGGATCGGCTTTAATTTGAGCAGTTGATACGAAAAGTGTGACGGCTGTGTGGGAGAGGAGAGATCGCGTGGAACGATTTTGGCGACGGGTAGGAGGCTGCTGGCTGTTACCGCTGGGTTTATGGACGACTGGGGCGATCGCGGCAGAACCCCCACTGGCAACAGCAGAGCGACTGACGGAGGCAACGAGTGGCTGTCCAGCTGATCCGTTGCTCGCACCGAACTTAGCCGATCCCTTGACCTGTCATGCGCCGGATGCTGCCCCGGTATTGCTGGAGCAGGTGCGCTCGGTGGCGGAGTTGAGTGATGTGCAGCCGACGGATTGGGCTTATCAAGCATTGAAATCCTTGGTGGAAAAATATGGTGTGATGGCGGGTTATAGCGATCGCACCTTTCGCGGCAATCGAGCGCTGTCTCGCGATGAATTTGCGGCCACGATGAATAACGTCATGGTCTGGATGGAGCAATATCTGGCGCGGGCAGACTTCAACCAGATGCGCGAAGATTTTGCCACCTTCCGGCGCTTGCAAGCGACTTACCAAAAGATTCTGGGGGATCAGCGCGATCGTATCAGTCAGTTAGAAGCTCTGGCAGGCAACCTGGAAACCCAGCAATTCTCGACGACAACCACGCTGGGGGGACAGGTCGTCCTGGGTTTAACCGATGGTTCCAACGCTAATTCCACCTTGCCGCTGCGGGTACGGCTGGATTTCAACACCAGTTTTACCGGGAAAGACCTGCTCCGCACCCAACTGGAAGCGGGGAATAATGGGGGTGACAGCATTAGTCAACGCAATACCAGCCGGGGGCCAAATCTCCTGGGAACGGGCGGTATTTTGGCCGATGGGGGCGGCTTAGATTACGTGGAGGTGCCCAACCCCGTGGCGCTCCGCAAGTTGTATTACACCTTTCAACCGCTGCCTCAAGTCAATCTAACGGTGGGTGCCCGCCTCAGTCCCAGAGATTTTATTGATGCCAATCGCTTTGCCAACGACTCGCTGAAAAATTTCAACTCCAGCTTTTTCACGAACAATCCCCTGATTGTCCAGAGTCAGGTCGATCGCCCGGGGGGAGCGGGGGCAGCCGTGAGTTGGCAACTGGGGGAGCGATCGCCCTGGATTGTGCGGGCGCTGTATGTGGCAGTGGATGGTAGCGATCCGGGTACGGGTTTGGGGTTATTTGGGGGCAGTAATCAGGGCACTGTCGAGCTGGAGTACACGTTCCGCAATCTGGTGACTCGGTTGCAATACACCAGTGCGACGGTGAATCGAACCGCCATCAATGCGGGTGGGGTCAATTTTGAGTGGGCGTTTAATCGGCAATTCTCGGTGTTTGGGCGGGTCGGCATTGGTCGTTACAGTGGGTTTAATTCGGTGCTGCAACAAAATTTGAGCCTGACTCCTGTGACTTGGGCATTCGGCGGCACATTTCGCGAAATTATTATTCCGGGTTCGGTGGCAGGTGTGGCGATCGGGCAACCGTTCATTGCTGGGGATATCGGCAACGCCACCCAAACCAATTTCGAGTTGTACTACAGTTTCGACCTGAACGATCGCGTCAGTTTCAGCCCCGCCTTTTTGATCGTCGCGAACCCCAATAATCGCACTACAGGCACCATCTTTGAATGGGTGGTGCGGTTACTGTATGCGTTCTAACCCCCAAACTATGGTTGACTGAAACAAGGCGTTGCCGACATGAATTAGGGACCTATGCCCATACTCCGCGATCGCGTGCCACCCGAAATTTTGCATCAGGATTTGGTGGATGCTTCGATTTTTGATCTCAACTTCCTGGTGCTGGTGGTTTCATCCTGCATTATTGCCACTCTAGGATTACTGATCAACAGCGCTGGGGTGATTATTGGCGCGATGATCATTGCGCCCCTGATGAACCCCCTCCGCAGTTTGGCATTGGGCACTCTGCTCGCGGAGCAAGGGCTGCTCCGTCGGAGTTTGGTAACCCTGGGTGGGGGGATCGTGCTAGCGATCGCGACCTCGGCACTGTTGGGCAGTCTTTTTCAAATTCCAGCCTTGTCTTTCGGCTCCGAAATTCTCGCCCGCACCCAGCCCACCCTGGCAGATTTGGGGGTGGCACTGGCGGCGGGGGGGGTAAGTGGCTTTGCCAAAATTCGCCCCAAAGTGAATGACGTGCTGGCGGGGACGGCGATCGCCGTGGCGCTGATGCCGCCCCTCTGTGTGGTGGGAATTGCGCTCTCGCAGGGCGCTTGGGATTACAGCAGTGGGGCCTTTCTGTTGTTTCTCACCAACTTGCTAGGGATAACCCTAGCCTGCATCCTTACCTTCATCTGGGGCGGCTATGCCCTCAACCCTCAACATATGCGCCGCGCCGTGGTATGGTTTGCCTGCCTCACGGGACTCCTGCTCATTCCCCTTTCCTTGAGTCTGGTGGCACTGATTCAGCAGGAACAACTGAAGGCGACCATTAAGGACTTATTGCGACGAGAAACCATTACCCTGGGGCAACAGGCGCAAGTCGTCGATGTCCAGCTGTTTCGCCCGACGCTGTTTGGCCGGACGAGCAACGATCGTGTGACTGTCATCGTGACGCAGGAAACGGGCAATGAGGTAACGCCGCGCCAAGTGGCAGAACTGGAAAGGTTTTTGGAAAAACGCTTGAAGCGATCAGTGCAGTTAACAATCCGCGCCTTCAACTTCCAATCCATTACCAGCGAAACCAACCCCGGTCCACCCTTTTAAGGCTTCTGGCTGGCGATCGCCCGCAAATTTGTGGCAAGTTTGCCTGTTCGGGCTGGTCAACTCGTTAGAATAAGGCTTGTTCTTCCGTGAGTTCCGGCCTTGGCAGACTCCACTCCTCCTAAATTGATCCTGGTCGATGGGCATTCCCTCGCCTTCCGGTCCTACTTTGCCTTTGCCAAAGGGCGAGATGGCGGGCTGCGCACCAAATCGGGCATTCCGACGAGCGTCTCCTACGGCTTTTTGAAATCTCTCCTGGAAATGATGGAGACGGAGCAGCCGCAGTATGTGGCGATCGCCTTTGACCCAGGGGAAAAGACCTTTCGGCATGAGCATGATGCCACTTATAAAGAAGGTCGCCCGGATGCACCGGAGGACTTCATGCCGGATCTGGAGAATTTGCAAGAACTACTGCTGGCGCTCGATCTGCCCATTGTCATGGTGTCCGGGTATGAAGCCGATGATGTGATTGGGACATTGGCGCGACGGGCGACCACCGCCGGGATGCAGGTGAAGGTGCTGACGGGCGATCGCGACCTGTTTCAACTGGTGGATGCGGGCGGACAGACTTCCATCCTATATATGAGTACGGTCTACGGCAAGGGCATCCAGGGGCTAAAGGAATATGGCGTGGAGGATGTCAAAGCCAAGATGGGCGTGCTGCCCTCCCAGGTGGTAGACTTCAAGGCGCTGTGCGGGGATGCTTCCGATAATATTCCTGGCGTGAAAGGCATTGGCGAGAAAACGGCAGTGCAACTGTTGACGCAGTTTGGCTCCCTGGCAAATGTTTATGACTCCTTAGAAGAAATTAAAGGGGCGACGCGCAAGAAGTTAGAAGAAGGGCGGGATGCCGCCTTGCGATCGCAATATCTGGCGCAAATTCATCTCGATGTCCCCGTTGATCTGGATCTGGAAACCTGCCGGTTGCAGGGATTTAAAGACAACGCCGTGATTCCCCTCTTGGAAAAGCTGGAATTCCGCTCCTTCCTGACTCGGATTCAAAATCTCCATCGGCAATTTAGTGGCGAGGCTCAGCCAGAACCAGAACCCATCCCCGATGCCGCAGAAGATACGACTGAACCGACCGCCAGCGATGACGATACCGACTTTTTCACTGCTGCCGAAACCGCGATCGCCAATCCGGTCCGCTATCTCACCCTGCAACCCCAGATTATTGACACCCCCGAACAGCTCTATGAGTTAATCAGCATCCTGGAAACTCGCAACCAACCGGACACGATTACCAGTTGGGATACGGAAACGACGGCGATCGAGCCTCGCGATGCTGAACTGGTCGGGATTGGTTGCTGTTGGGGAGAAGACATTGCCGATGTGGCCTACATTCCCCTGCATCACACCAGCGGCACAATGCTCGACAAAACCCTGGTGCTGGACGCTCTGCGCGGCATTTTGGAAAGTGCGGATTATCCCAAAGCCTTGCAAAACGCCAAGTTCGATCGCCTGATATTTCGGCAACAGGGGATTGAGTTAGCCGGGGTGCAGTACGACACCATGCTCATGAGCTACGTGCTGAATCCCGAAGCCAATCATAGTTTGAGCGATCTCAGCCTGAGCTTACTCAACCTCATGACCACCAGCTATACGGAACTGGTGCCCAAAGGCAAGACGATCGCCGATATTGCCATTCCCGCCGTTGCGCAATACTGCGGTATGGATGCCTACACGGTCTATCAACTGGTGCCCATCCTGCGCCAGAAATTAGCGGAACATCCCACCCTGCACGCCTTGTTTACCACCGTTGAAGAACCGCTGGAACCTGTCCTGGCCGCTATGGAATGGCAGGGGGTGCGAATTGACCAGGCTTACCTGGGGGAATTGTCCCAGCAGATTGAAACCGATCTGATCAACATTGAAAAGCAGGCTTACGAGACAGCCGGACAGACCTTCAGCCTGGGTTCTACCAAGCAACTGAGTGAACTGTTGTTTAACACGTTGGGACTCGACAAACGCAAGTCGCGCAAAATTAAAACCGGATACTCCACCGATGCGGCCACCCTGGAGAAGTTGCAAGATGATCACCCCGTCATCGATTGGATCATTGAGTACCGCACCCTGACCAAACTCAAATCGACCTATGTGGATGCCCTGCCCAATCTGGTTCGACCGGACACCGGACGGGTCCACACCGATTTCAATCAGGCGATCACCACCACCGGGCGACTCTCCTCGTCTGACCCCAACTTGCAAAATATTCCGATTCGAACCGCCTTCAGTCGGCTGATCCGCAAAGCCTTCATTCCCCAGGACGGCTGGCGGATGATGGCGGCGGACTACTCCCAAATTGAACTGCGCATCCTAGCTCATCTCAGTCAGGAACCCGTGTTAATCGAAACCTACCGGAATAACCAGGATATTCATACCCTGACGGCGCAACTCCTCTTCGAGAAAGAAGAAATTTCCTCCGAAGAACGGCGACTAGGCAAGGTGATCAACTTTGGCGTGATCTACGGCATGGGCGCACAACGGTTTGCCCGCGAAGCCAAAGTCGATCGCAAAACCGCCCAGACCTTCATCGATCGCTTCAACGCCCGCTATTCCAAAGTGTTCGAGTATCTCCAGCAGATGCAACGCGAGGCGATCGCGAAGGGTTATGTCGAAACGATTTTGGGCCGCCGCCGCTATTTCAATTTTGCCAGCGATAATCTAAAACGCTTACGGGGCGTTGATCCCGCCGCGATTGATCTGACCACCGTCAAAGTCCGCGATCAGTTCGATGCCCAGTTGCTTCGAGCCGCTGCCAATGCGCCCATTCAAGGTTCCAGTGCCGACATCATCAAAATTGCCATGATCCGGCTCCACGAACTCCTTAAACAGCATGATGCCAACCTCTTGCTGCAAGTCCACGATGAACTAGTGTTTGAACTCGCGCCCGCCGAAATCGCCCCCCTCACGCCCCAAATTTACACTACCATGGCCTCCGCCATTCCCCTCTCCATTCCCCTCGGTGTCGAAATCCGCGTCGGCGACAACTGGATGGAAGCGAAGTAAAGGCAGGAGGCAGGCAGCAACGAAGTGGTGTGAGAAGACGTTGCGACTAGCAATCGGCTTCGGCTGTCAGCACTTCCACTGCTCTGGTTTTGAGAGTCAGGGGAAGGGTCAGGGTTTGCTGTTGACCCAGGAGCGATCGGTAACGACCCAGCGCCATGAGAGGGAAGTTTTGATAGTAGAAGTGATACTTTAAGTAGAAATGGCAGGGGAAGCCAGTGCCCGTGAAGTAATCTTCATCCCAGGAGCCATCGGCTTGTTGAGCTTGCACGAGATAGGCAATGCCGCGATTGATGGCATCCAGTTCATAGCTGCCCAGAGCTTCTCCGGCGGAGAGTAAGCCATTCAGTGCCCAAGCAGTTTGTGAGACGGTACTGTCACCCTGTCCCATGAGGGAACGATTTTTGTAGCTGGAGCAGGTTTCACCCCAACCGCCATCCCGATTTTGGCAGGTAACTAACCACGCCGCGCCGCGTTCAATTGGGCGACGTTGTTCCGGTGCCACGAGGGCCAAAGCCGACAGCACCCCGCTGGTGCCGTAGACATAATTCACGCCCCAGCGCCCAAACCAGCAGCCCTCCGGCTCCTGTTCCCGCTGGAGATAGGCCAAGGCTCGCTGTAACGATTGGCGATCGCAGGTCTGAATCAGGTCTTGGCCCCGCTGACCGAGTTTGCCGACCATTTCCAGGACACGGGCGGTCACGTCGGCCGTGTTGGGGTCAATCATGGCTTTCAAATCACCGTAGGGCACTTGATTCAGCCAATCGGCATCATTATCCAGATCAAACGCGGCCCAACCACCGGGACGACATTGCATCGAGGCAATCCATTTCACGGCACGGGCGATCGCCTGTTGCTTCAGGGCTTCGTTCGGCAGCTGAATCTGGTTTAACGCCATTACCACCACAGCTGTATCATCCACATCGGGGTAAAACCGATTGATGAACTCAAACGCCCAGGCACCGGGCTGACCGACTTTGTTTTTCACCGCCCAATCGCCGTAATCCAGGATTTGGGCATCCAGCAACCACTGTCCGCCTTTGACCAACGCCGGATGGTCGGGAGCTAAGCCAGAATCGACCAGCGATCGCATCACCAAGGCCGTATCCCAAACGGGTGAGACGCAGGGCTGCACCCAGTACACATCAGAGGTTTCGACCGCAAAGCGATCGACCGCCTGCAAGCCGCGATGAACCACCGGATCGCTCGCGTCATAGCCCAAAGCCCGCAGTGCTAGTAACGAGTTGAGCATGGCCGGAATAATGCCACCCCAATCGCCCGTCGCTTCCTGCCGTTCTAAAATCCAGCGCTCTGCCACCGCCAGTCCTTCGTTGCGGAAGGGCACCCACTGCCAGCTTTCCGCCAGCTTGAAGGCATTGTCCAGCCAGACAAACGCATCCGACCAATCGCCTTTGCGGGGCAGCTCAAATTTGGCATTGGCGCGCCCTTCCACATACAGCTCATCCAGACTGATGGCAGGTTCCACGACGTACACGGGCTTCTTGTCAAACACAATCAACAACGGCACCGTACTGCCCCGCGCCCAACTGGACATTTCATAAATCGGGAAACTGTTGGGCAGCAACATGATCCAGGCAGGGAGTGAGGGCAATCCCTGCCAGTCGTAGCAGCCAATCAGGGCGAGATGAAACTTGGTGAAGATGCGAGTTTGGGTAATGCCGCCGCGATCGAGGATAAATTGTTTCGCCTTCTGCAACGCCGGATCAGTCGTAGACACCCCCAGCAATCGCAAGGCCATATAAGCTTCGACGGTGGTGCTCAGTTCGCCGCCATCGCCGTAGAATAACTCCCAGCCGCCATGCGCTCGCTGTTCTCGCCGCAAATAAGGCTCTACCTTCGCCAGCGGACGAGTTGCATCGGTGCCCCAAATTTTGTGCAACAGTACCGCTTCTGCCGTAATCGTGACATTCGACTCCAGTTCCGCCCACCAATAGCCTTCTGGCTGTTGCAACGACAGTAAATAGTCCTGACTTTTGCCAATCACGTCATCGATGTTGGCGATCGCCGCCGCGATCTCACCCGCATCCCCGTGCTGAGATCCTTTCGCTTGCGTTTGCATAAGTTAACACTCCTCCCCAATGTTGATGTATTGTGCCCTCTGTAGTGTCTATTGGCAATCGTAACGATGGGTGAATTTGGCTTGGGCATCGCGCTGCTGTCGAATTTGATCTGGGTCGGACTGTTGACCCTATGGGGTGGGTTTTGGCGCTGTGATCAACGATTGGAGCCGCAACCGGACGATCGCCACAACGAAAAACCAACTGCGATCGCCGCCTCATCTTTACCCGTTATCTATGCCGTGGTGCCCGCCCGCAATGAGGCCGACATGGTGCCCCAGTCGGTGCGATCGCTGTTGCAGCAAGATTATCCGGGGGCGTTCCACATCGTGTTGGTGGATGACCATAGCACCGATGGAACGGGAGCGATGGCTCACCAAACCGCCGCCGATCTAGGTAAAGTTGACCAGTTGACAGTCCTGCCCGCCGCCGCCTTACCACCCGGCTGGACAGGCAAACTTTGGGCGATGGAACAGGGCGATCGCTATACCCAAACGCGATCGCCCCAGCCCGATTTCCTGTGGTTCACCGATGCCGACATTGAACACGATCGCGGTAATCTCAGCCGTCTCGTCGCCAAAGCTACGCAGGACAAGCTCGATCTGGTGTCGCTGATGGTATTACTCCGCTGCGATAGTTTTTGGGAAAAGCTGTTGATTCCCGCCTTTGTCTTTTTCTTCCAAAAACTGTATCCCTTCCCTCTCGTCAACCAGCCCCACAGCCGTATGGCCGCCGCTGCGGGGGGCTGTCTTCTGATCCGGCGGCAAGCCCTGACCCGCATTGGGGGACTGCAAATTTTGCGCCAAGCCCTGATTGATGATTGCTCCTTAGCCATTGCAGTGAAGCGGGGCGATCGCGACTCGTCTACCCCACATCCCATCTGGCTGGGTTTGACCCAAACCACCCGCAGTCTGCGCCCCTATGACTCTCTGGCCACAATTTGGACGATGGTAGCCCGCACCGCCTACACCCAGTTGAACTACTCCCCGCTGTTGCTAGTCGGGACAGTTTTCGGCATGACCCTCGTCTACCTGGTCGCCCCAATCGCCACCTTCACCGGACTCCTCACCGCCAACTGGTTGCTTTTCGTGGCTGGTTTAAGCGGCTGGATCTTGATGACTTTGGCTTACTGGCCCACCATTCGGTTGTACCGTCTGTCGCCGCTTTGGGCGATCGCTCTACCTGCGATCGCCCTGCTATACAACCTCATGACCATCGACTCCGCCTTACGCCATGGGCGCGGCCAAGGTGGAGCCTGGAAAGGCCGCGTCTATCCTTAGTCTCTGGTCAAAACCAAGATTCTGGGCTTGGGTGGCAGCCCCGTTCGGCTGAGCGCTCACGTCGAAGCCCAAAACCCCCGAATTCAGGGGACGGCTGCGTCCCCGTTCGGCTGAGCGCTCAGGTCGAAGCCCGAACCCCCTCCAGAGGGCAACGCTGAGGCTTCGCAGCAAGGCTCTGGTGGTGACGTTGTTGAAACAATTTCTAGCGATGCACCAGGGCGATCTGGTAGAAAGATTCTTTCGAGTACCTGTTCGCAGAGCTGTGGGATCTAATATTGTCGCCAAACGCCAATCAGCACACCCTGTACCTGGACGCGGGTGGCATCTTCCTCGTGGGTTTGAAAGTTGGCATTGGCGGGTTTCAGGAACGCGCGATCGCCTCTAAGATAAAAGTGTTTCAGCGTCGTGCCTTCCCCTTCCACCCGCGCCGCCACAATGCTCCCTGGCTTCAACGCTTGCACATCCACCACAGGTCGCAGAACCACAAAATCCCCCGAACAGATATGGGATTCGATCATGCTGTCACCAATCACTTCCAGCACATAATTTCCCTGCTGATTGAACGGTTCCGGCAGTTGCAATGGTTCCGTCGAAGGCACTGGGAACGATTCCACCACACCCCCGGCGGCGATCGTCCCTTTCAGGAAAACGCCAGCAGGGGAGGCATCGGTCGTCATTAACCGGACTGTGCGAGCTTTCCCTTTTTCGCGATAAATGTAGCCTTTTTGCTCCAGGCGATCGAGATTCACCTGCACGGGCGAGTTGGAACGATAGCCCATTGCCTCCCGAATTAGGCGGACAGAAGGGGAAAAGCCATTTTGCTGAATGTAGTCATCCAGAAAGGCGAGTAGTTGGCGTTCCCGGTGGGTTAAGGCGGACATGGAGACTCCGGCGCGAAAGGGGGTATACCTAGTTGCGACGATGCACGAATCGACCCATCACAACCAGACGATACCCAGATTATAGAACACCCGTATTAGTTGGGCACATCTTTAAATAGCTCAGCCGTCAAACTTTGCAGCAACTTTAAACTGTGCATGGAATTGCGGATTAAGCGCAGGGCGGCAATGGGTTGTTTGATCATCGCGATCGCGATCGCTTCCGGCATCAGCGCCCCCTGAGCATCAATCGCGGCGGCTAAATTGGGGATATCATGCTGACAATCGTCACTCACAACGCGCAAGGTGGCAACAGTCAGTCCCCAGTCCGTCAGGCGTTGCACTGCCGCAAAGCTTTCCATATCCACCACATCGGCACCTGTGTCCTGCGCCAATTGCTGTTTATCCGCCGCCCGCCAAATGACGCGATCGCTCATCACCGCTGTCACTCGCCGCACCATTCCCGGCAGGGTGTGTTGCAATGTCGTCGGCAAGGCGCGATCGCAGTCCAGATGAATCCCCACCTGATCGCTGTTTGTCGTCAGGCAAGTGTCGTATAGAACGCCCTGTCCCACTGCCAGATCAGACTTCAAGCCACCACATAAACCCATCATCAAAACCTGTTGCCCTGAGTTGAGCACACCCGTTTGATGCAGTTGTTCGAGGTATGCGGCAACCGCGATCGCGCCCACCGGGATGGGAAACACCGTGGGGGGGTTGAGCGTCTGCCGTAAACCGCCACAAACCGCCCGGTACTCAGCGCCTTGCGGCACCAGAATCAGTTCAATCTTGAGCGGCATGAAATTCTCCAAACGAGGCGTAGCAAGAACTTTTAGGCGGGAACTTGAATTTTTTCGGTACCTGCCAGGTCAAAGGCCGCATGCACGACTTGCAACGCTCTCGCCCCATCCGCTTCCGCCACCACACAACTGACTTTGATTTCCGAGGTTGCAATCATTTGAATGTTGATCTGGTGTTGTGCCAGCGCTGCAAACATTTGAGCGGCCACACCCGGATGATCGACCATCCCCGACCCGACAATACTGACTTTGGCGATCGCCGTATCCACCACAATCTCACCACAACCCAGCTCTGCCGCCGCCTGCTCTAGCACTTGCCGCGCCATCTCCGCATCCATTTGCGCTACGGTAAAGGCAATATCGCGGGTCGCCAGCCCCTGCACCACTCGACAACGTTGGGACTGAATGATCATATCCACACTAATATTCCGATTAGCCAGCAATTGAAAGACTTTCGCCGCCATGCCGGGGCGATCGGGAATTTGCCGAATTGCCAACCGGGCTTGCTTCAAATCCAGCGCCACACCTCGAACTGGCGGTTGCGCGGGAGGATGCAGTTTAGGGTCGAGGACGGGGGTATCCAAGTTCGCAGTTTCCCCGCCGACTCCCTGCTGCACGGGCGATGTGTTGACTTCAAACGCTTCACAGAGGGCAGCTAAGGCGCGATCGCAGGCATCGGCATCCACCACGCAACTGACCTTCACTTCGGAGGTCGAAATCATCTGAATATTGACCCCAGCGGCGGCTAGCGTCGAGAACATTTGTGCGGCTACCCCCGGTCGGCCAATCATCCCGGCTCCCGCGATCGCGACTTTGGCAATGTTTTGCTCCACCATTACTTCCGCATCCGTCGGCGTGGTGCCGCCACATAACGCCGGAATAATCGCACTGGCAACGGCTTCTGCCTGCTTCGAGGAGGCTTTGACGACGGTAAAAGCAATGTCGTTGGTGTTGCCTTCGTGGATGGATTGAATGATCAAGTCCACATTGAGATCTTGCGACGCAATTTCACCAAATAGCCGCGCGGCCACACCGGGGCGATCGGGCACCCGCAGCAAGGAGACTTTCGCCTGATCGGGATCAAATTCGACAGCATCCACCGCCCGCGTCAACTCCAACCCTTCCAGCGATCGCGGCGTGGGGACGGGCGATCGCACCCAGGTACCGGGTTCATCCGTCCAGCTTGAGCGCACCACCAGCGGCACCCCAAAGTTGCGGGCAATCTCCACCGCCCGGGGATGCAACACTTTTGCCCCTAAACTCGCCAGTTCCAACATTTCATCGGAGGTAATTTCTGGCATCAACTGCGCTTCCGGCACAATCCGGGGGTCAGTCGTGAGAATGCCTGGGACATCGGTATAAATCTCGCAGTAATCGGCCTTTAGCGCGGCTGCCAGGGCCACCGCCGAAGTATCCGAGCCACCCCGTCCCAACGTCGTAATTTCCAACTGGTCACTACTACTGATGCCCTGAAACCCAGCTACCACAACGACTTTGCCTTCCTGCAAATGGCAATTGAGGCGATCGGTTTCAATTCGCAAAATCCGGGCGCGAGTATGTTCGGCTTCCGTCACAATCCCGACCTGCGCCCCGGTTAGAGAAATGGCAGGCTGTCCCAATTCTTGCAGCGCCATACTGAGGAGGGCGATCGTCACCTGCTCCCCGGTCGAAAGCAACATATCCATTTCGCGCCGATTGGGACTACTCGAAATCTCGTTTGCCAGCTTCACCAGACCATCGGTGGTTTTGCCCATCGCTGACACCACAACCACCACCCTATGACCCGCGTCCACAGTACGTTTCACCCGTTGAGCCACCGCCTGGATTCGCTCCACTGTGCCCACAGAACTCCCACCATACTTTTGAACGACTAACGCCATCGGATTTCCTACTCCCAGTTGCAAGCAAAGACAGGGTTCTTGCCAGTACTATTAAACCGCAATTGCCTGAACGCGATCGCTGGATGAAGCCAAAATCAAGGAAGGGCGATGAGGTGGGGAGAGCAAGACATAAGCCGGGTTCTGTTCTCCGATGGCGATGCCACCAGAGGACGGTTATCTATCTAGGATGACTGTTGCCAGCCACCTCCAGCGGACGCGCGAGAGTTGCCTCCCGCCGGAGCCGGTAAAAGACCAACCGTTGCTCCTCCAGCCTTGCTTCCAACCGGGGTTTACCGAGCCAGCACCTCTCGATGCTGCTGGTGCGCTCTTACCGCACCCTTGCACCCTTACCGATGCGATCGCCCCTGGAAGCTAACCTCTTGGGACTCTCACATGTAGGCGGTATGTTTCTGTGGCACTGTCCTCACGATCGCTCGCACTGGTCGTTAACCAGCAAGTTTGGTCTTTCGGAAGCCCGGACTTTCCTCGGACTGACTTGCAGCCCGCAACCGTCGCGCTTACTCTTCCCAGAAGTATTGTAGGGCAGAGGGGAGGGAGAAGGAGGGAGAAGGAGGAAGGGGAAGGGAGGGGAAGGAAGTCAGGAGTCAGGAGTCAGGAGTCAGGAGGGGGCAGGTAGGGGGGCAGCATGCGGCCATAGGATTGGCGATCGCCCAACGGTCATCTTTCTCGGCTCCTATCCTCTGGCGAGACGTGCCAACGGCGCGTCTCTACATATTCTTCCTTCTGACTCCTGACTTCTGACTTCAGGCTTCTATCTTCCTTCTCCTCCCTTCCCCTCCCGCTCCCTTCCTCCCCCTCCCTCCCATACAATAGAGGAGTCGAGACGGATTGCGAGAATTTGATACAGGCAGAGACTTTAGAACTGTTGGAATGGTCCCGGTTGTGTCAGCATTTGGCAACGTTTGCGGCGACGAAGTTGGGGGCGATCGCGGCGCAACACCTCAAGATTCCGACTCAGCGGGCGCAGACTTTGACGTTGTTGGCGCAAACGCGGGAAGTGTATGACCTGGAAAGTCGGGCGAATGGCGGGTTGAGTTTTGATGGCATTGGGGATATTGGCGAGGCGTTGGAACGAGCGGCCTTGCAAGGGCTTTTGGCGGGGGTGGAGTTATTGACGATCGCGACGACGTTGGCGGGGGCGCGAACATTGCGCCGCGCGATCGATCAGCATCCTGACCTGACAGTGTTGAATGAGTTGGTGCAGGATTTACGCACCTACCCCGAAATTGAGCAGGAGATTCACCATTGCCTTGATGATCATGGGGATGTGTTGGATCGGGCGAGTCCGAAGCTAGCTGGGATTCGGGAGCAACTGAAGCAGGTGCGCGATCGCATTTACAGCCTGCTGCATAGTATTTTGCAACGGAAGGCCAATGCCATTCAGGAACAGGTGATTACGCAGCGGGGCGGGCGGTTTGTCCTCCCGGTGAAAGCGCCGCAAAAAGATGCGATTCCGGGCATTGTGCATGATTCGTCGATGAGTGGCGCCACGTTGTATGTGGAACCGCAATCGACGGTGAATCTCAACAACCAATTGCGCCAACTGCAACGCCAGGAACAGGTGGAAGAAGAGGCGATTCGGCAACGGTTGACGGCCAAAGTCGCAGAAGTGAAACCCGACCTGGAAAGACTACTGGCGATCGCGACGGCGATCGACCTGGCGACTGCCCGCGCCCGCTATAGCTACTGGCTGGGGGCAAATCCGCCGCGATTCATTGAGTGGGCCACTGGAACCGCTGAGAGGCAACCGGAAGGTGGACTTGCGGTGGCTGAGGGCGACAACCTCCAAGCCGAACTTCCGGCACCGACTGCCACTGCCGGGGATTCGATCGTGTTGCGCCAATTGCGCCATCCCTTGCTGATTTGGCAGCAGCAGCACGAACAAGGGCGCGAAGTCGTACCCATCGATCTGGTGATTCAACCGCATTTACGAGTGGTCGCCATTACAGGACCCAACACCGGGGGCAAAACCGTGACGCTCAAAACGTTGGGCATGGCGACGCTGATGGCAAAAGTGGGACTTTTTGTACCCGCGAAGGAACCCGTCGAACTGCCGTGGTTTGACCAAATTCTGGCGGATATTGGCGATGAACAATCGCTGCAACAAAGCCTTTCGACATTTTCGGGACATATTCGGCGGATTAGTCGGATTTTGCTGGCGTTAGGGGCAGGTCGAGAGGAGGCAAACGGCAGACGGCAGACGGGAGAAGCAGAGGGTGGTGAAGGGAGCCAAGAGGAAGGCAAGGATGCTGATTTAGCAGTTGACTACAGCCCCTCGTTTGGTGTGGCTGAGCGGGTGCCTACTGAGCATCGCCTGTCTCTAGTGTTACTGGATGAGGTGGGGGCGGGAACAGATCCGTCGGAGGGGAGCGCGTTGGCGATCGCGTTACTCAAGTACCTGGCGGATCATGCGGGGTTGACGGTGGCGACGACGCACTTTGGTGAGTTGAAGGCCTTGAAGTATCAGGACGATCGCTTTGAGAATGCGTCGGTAGAATTTGATGTCGCGACGCTGTCGCCCACCTATCGGCTGCTGTGGGGAATTCCGGGGCGATCGAATGCGTTGACGATCGCCAGTCGGTTGGGGTTGCAAGAGGACATTATTGCGGCGGCAAAAACCTATGTCGGGGGTGCTTCGCAGGATGTGAATGAGGTGATTGCTGGATTGGAAGCCCAGCGCAAACGGCAGGAAACGAAGTCGGAAGAAGCCGAAAAACTGCTGCGCCATGCGGAGCGGCTCTACAACGAAGTGGCACGGAAGGCGACCTCCCTTCAAGCGCGGGAGAAGTCGTTGCAGTTGGGGCAAGAACAGGCAGTGCAGGCCGCGATCGCGGAAGCAAAACGAGAGATTGCCCAGGTGATTCGGCAGTTGCAACAGGGTCCGCAAACGGCACAAGCGGCACAACAAGCCACGGATACGGTGAATGTACTGGGGCAGAAGCATCTCCCGTCGCAGCAGCAAAAAGCGCCGCCGAAACCGAGTTTTCGTCCGAAGGTGGGCGATCGCGTTCGGATTCCGCGCCTGGGACAAACGGCGGAAGTATTGACAGCACCCAGCGAGGATGAAGAAATTACAGTGCGGTTTGGGCTGATGAAAATGTCGGTAGCCCTGACGGATGTGGAATCGCTGACGGGTGAGAAGGTGGAGATTCGCAAGAAGGAGGCAGGAGCCAGGAGCCAGAAGGGCGCGACAGAGGTGAAGCCAGTCGTTGAAACGCCGATTATTCGGACTTCGCAAAATACGTTGGATGTGCGCGGCAGTCGGGTGGCGGATGCGGAACTCAAGATTGATCAGGCGTTATCTGCCCAAAACAGTGTGGGTGGGGCCGTGTGGATTATTCATGGGCATGGTACGGGCAAACTCCGCCTGGGCGTACAAGCCTATCTGCAACAACATCCCCTCGTCGATCGCTTTGAGTTAGCCACCCACGAAGAGGGCGGGGCTGGCGTGACGATCGCCTACTTGCGATAAGTCATAGCCTTACCCATAATCCCTACCACTTGCGACTCGCTTCGGTTTCGTCACCATCTTCTTCCAGCTTCTATGCCCCGCCGTCCTGACATTGGCTTTATTCCCACCCCTTTCCCAGTTGTTGAGGTCATTTTGCAACTGGCTGCACTAACACCGCAAGATGTAGTCTATGACCTGGGATG
>JAIXVO010000297.1 GCA_027482985.1 Cyanobacteriota bacterium | reverse complement strand
TGTGTCAGGTATGTTAATGCTTTAGGGATGGTGTGATGCAATGGAATGATGCTAGGCACATCGTCGATCGCGTTTGGCACAAAGTACCCCAACGATTTCCAGCCATTTAATTAGATGCGTTTGTGATGATGCCCAATCATCTTCACGGCACATGCGATTAACCGACACCGCGATCTTGATGACTGGGGAACTGATAACCAACTACTCCCGCTTTGGAGAGAAGGGGTTAAGGGATGAGGGCAACTATCTTGGTGGGTTAAGTATGCTATTGCCAAACTTTGGGCTAGAGAACGGGGCGAATCAAGGTCGGTAACCATCCCCGATCGCCCCTATGCTGAATTTCAATTAATCCTTGTCAATGCGGACTTTGACTCCTTTCGAGAGGTATTTAGTGATGGCGGCACCGAGTTCTTCTTCGGGAGTTTTCTTCGGTGTTTTCAAACTTTCAAAGATGCCCCAAACAATGCCAGTGAAGGTCAAAACTGCCAGAATTTCCATGGTGATGCTCCTGGTTGAAGAGGCGATCGCAGCGCCTCAATGACGATTGAACTCAGATGGGAAGCACTCAAACGGAACACCTGGAATCATTATATCTATTCAACGAAATTAGTAAACCTGTTCTGAAAAGGTCAGGTTTAGTCATAAAAGGTAACGGGATGTGGCGGAATGTCTCTCGGTCTGTGGTTCTGTAACTGAATCGTTGCGATCGCCCCGAATGCCGGTGGGGATTGATTAGGGTGTGGGGACTGCCGAAGTGTTGCAATCTCCCAGGAGCACCGCGATGCGAGTCAAATTGATTTTGCCAGCCCTGACCGAAGCCCTCAGCCCCTTCTGGCGACCGATCAAGTATCATTTGTTTCCGCCTTTGGGATTGGCCACCATCGCCACCTTTTTTGATCCCGACGACGAAATTGATTTGCAAGATGAACACGTCGAGCGGCTGACGTTGGACGATGAGCCGGATCTGGTGGTGATTCAGGTTTACATTACCTCGGCGTATCGGGCTTACGAACTGGCAGATCACTATCGGCAAAAGGGTGTGTATGTGGCGTTGGGAGGGCTACACGTCACAGCGCTGCCGGAAGAAGCAGCGCAACACGCAGATACAATTTTTCTAGGGCCGGGAGAAGATACCTGGCCGCAATTTTTGGCTGACTGGCGGGCGGGGCATCCGGGCGATCGCTATGAGTCCAAGGTGCGATCGCTGGTGGGGTTGCCGCCAATTCGCCGGGATTTGATCAAACGGCATCATTACCTCGTCCCGAATTCCATCGTCGTGTCGCGGGGCTGTCCCCATCATTGCGACTTTTGTTATAAAGATGCCTTCTTCAAGGGGGGGAAGTCGTTTTACACCCAACCCGTTGATGCTGCTCTCGCCGAAATTGATCGCCTACCCGGTAAGCATCTCTACTTTCTGGATGACCACCTGTTTGGGTTTGAGTCCTTCGCCTCAGAGCTATTCACGGGGATGAAGGGAATGGGGCGGGTGTGGCAGGCGGCGGCAACGGTACAATCCATTTTGCGTCCCGGCATTCTCGAAAAGGCGGTGGAAGCGGGATTACGCAGTTTATTCGTGGGCTTTGAGACGCTCGATCCGCACAATCTGCGGGAACAACACAAGTTTCACAACCTGAACCGCGATTATCAGGCGGCGATTCAACGGCTGCGATCGCTCGGCGTGATGGTGAATGGCAGTTTCGTGTATGGGATGGATAGCGACGATGAATCGGTGTTTGACCGCACGATTGACTGGGCGATCGCTCAGGGCTTAGAGACAGCCACCTTCCACATCCTGACCCCTTACCCCGGCACTTTGTTGTACGACCGGATGCAGGCACAGGGACGCATCACCCACTCCAACTGGGATTTGTACGACACCCGTCATGCCGTCTATCAACCCACCCAGATGAGTGTTGAAGCCCTGGAAGCGGGTTACTGGCGGTCTTATCGGGAATTTTATCGCTGGGATGCGATTGTGCAGGCAGCCTGGACAAAAGAGGCGTGGAGCGATCGCCTGCGCCATTTGGTCTACACCGGAGCCTGGAAAAAAGCTGAACCCGTGTGGGATTTGCTAATTCGGCTGAAGCAAGTCAACCAACTGTTACCCAGCCTGGAAGGTGTGCTTACCGCCTTTGGGAATCGCGGATCGGCACCCGTTCCTGCTCCAGCCGCACCCCCTTTGCCGGACGACCACCGCCCAGCGGCCACACCACTCGTCCTGCCAGACTCTGGAAGTAGATCGCCCCAATGGTGAACAGGAACAGGAAATAGGCGATCGCCTGCACCTGATACAGCCGTTGAGTATAGCCAAACAGAGCATTCAAGATGGCTCCAGTGGCGCGATCGTCAGGCAACACGCGAGCCAGATCCCAGACCTTACCGCCCAAAATGCAGGAATGATAGCGGGCAAACCGTTCGTAATAAAAGCAGAGGGATTCCGTCGCTCGATTTTGGCTGGCGAGGGTTGCCATCACGGTGTCCAGATGCTCCAGTGTCGTCACGACCAATCCCGCGACCACCAGCAACAGCAACACGCCCATCACCTGAAAGAACAGCTTCAAGTTCAGGCGAATGCCCCATTTGAACAGCAACACCCCAATGCCAGCAGCCGCCAGCAAGCCGCCTAACGCGCCGAGGGTGGGAAAAATCCCTTGCTGAAACTTACCCGCCACAAACACGACCGTTTCAAAGCCTTCCCGCAACACGGCAATAAAAATCAACCAGAAAATCGCCCATCCCGCCTGCTGCCCCTGCTTCAGCGCACTCGACACTGCCCCTTCCACCTGGCTTTTCATAAAGCGGGCTTGCTGCGTCATCCAGATCAACATCCAACTCAGAAGGGCGATCGCAATCAGGCTAAACACCGCTTCCAACAACGGTTCCGCCACCGGACTTACCGCCCCCATCGCCTGAATCAGCACGCCAAACAAGCTCCCAATCAACGCGCTGACGATAATCCCCGCCACCACGCCCCAATAGACCCAGTGATTCAGATACGCCCGTTGCGATTTTTTTAGACACGCCAACACAATCCCAACCACCAGAGCCGCTTCGACTCCTTCGCGGAGGGTGATGACAAAAGTGGGGAGAAAAGCGGTGAAGTCCATAGGGGGAGGAGGAGGTAGGAGTCAGGAGGAAAAGGAATAGGAGGGAGGTGAGGGAGAGTGGAGAGGAAGGGAAACTGGTAGAGGTGCGGCAGTTCCCATGCGCCTCAACTTAAGCTCATCTCTAGGGTCGCGTTCAACAACGTCACAACTAGAGCATTTTTGCGAAGCCCCAGCGTTGCCCTTTGGAGGGGGTTCGGGGGACGCAACCGTCCCCTGAATTCGGGGGGTTTGGAGGGCTGCCACCCAAGCCCAGAATCTTGGTTCTACTCAGAGACTCGCGCGACCACCAGACTGGGATGTCCTCTACACTGCCGCCTTCGCGATCGCGGTACTCACCTTCTCAATCTGTTTCACCTGAGCGGCAACTTCATCGGGGGTGAGGACGGGGGCAGCGGGCGGGATGGGGGCAGGCCAAGCTTTTTGCAAAGCAGTAAAGGCGGCTTGCAATTCAGCAGTTTGGGCGCTATCTGTTTTTAACTGCGACTGAGCGGCTTGATAAAGATTCTGGGCTTCTAGGACAAAGCCGCGCGAATCTTGATACTCGATCGCTTCCTTCACTTTGCCACCACTGATCGCTGCTGTATATTCCGAGGAGGCGGTTTCGAGTAAGCCGTTGATCACGGGCATCACGAAACTGGGGCTATGTTGCTGGCTGGTGGGAATCGCCGCGATCGCTTGATCAATGACAGCTAGAGCTTTGGTGTAAGCGCCTTTTACCTGCGGATCACCAGGTTTTGACTTCACCAGATCTTGCACTTGCATGAGGGGTTCTTTGAAGTCCGCCACTTTGCGCTCCGGCAGTTGCTCTTGGATATCGACATAAATTTCTTCGACGGGATGCCCCAAGTGGGGTTCAGCCTGGGCGGGTTGGCCCAAAGCCAGCAGTTCTCCCGCCACCAGCATATGGCCCTTCATCAGTGCCAGCTTGGTGATGTAATCCACATCTTTGGCGGCTCCAGTTAACACAATGTCTTCCGTTGTCACCTGATTTTTAATCTGGTCAAACTGTTGCTGGCTGATCACCTGCTTACTCACCAGATCTGACACATTGCCGTAGGGCCGACTCGCCTGAATTTTGTGGGACAGGGCAGGCACCCCCAACTGCGCTTCCAGCTTGTCCAGTTCTGACAAAATGGCTGAATTGAGGTTAATTTTGGTTTTGCCGACAGCACTGGTATCAGCAGTCATGGCAGCAGAGGGCACACTGGCTTGCGGAGTGGTGGGACTGCTACAGGCTTTAATTCCCAAAATCAGACCCAGAGCGGCGATCGCCATCAGTCCGTAGGTCAAGAGGCGGCGAAAATTCATGGTTAACCTTCCTAAAAACAGATGCGGGTAAGAATCCAGACAGTGAACTGAAGCACTGCATTAGCCACTCTCCTGAATGAGAGTTATTTGCAATAGTTGACAGAACTTTTAACTACTTATTGGCAACACGTTGAAAAATCCCATACAACCCGCTTCCGCAATCCCATCTTGATGCGGGTGAAACATATACTTGCCGGGAAAAGCATATTTGAATTCCAAAATGTGCCGTTCTGCCGTCCCCATCGTGATCACATCACTTTCATGGGAGGGGGTGAGCGTGCGGCCCGTGGGGTACACCTGGAAAAAATTAGCATGGATGTGAAAAGTGAGCGCTGGGTCAAACTCAATCATGTTGAGCAAATACAGCCGCACCAGTTGATTCTGGTAAATCTGAATCGGGTGTTCCATGTAGTAATGGGGCAACCCATTGAAGGCATAGTGCTCGTTGCGCTGATCCTGATTCACGTCATACCCGCCCATCACCAGCACCAGTTCATCCGCCGGGGGGCGACCTTCTGGCGGATCAATGATGAACATACCGTACAAGCCTTTGCCAATATGCCGCGTCACGGGCGCAATATGGCAGTGGTAGAGATGCACCCCGTAAGGTTCGGCATCAAATTCATAAATAAAAGCTTTGCCATTGGCGACAGGCTTAATGCCATCCATGCCATCCGGGTGCATGCCGTGAATGTGCATGGTGTGGGCATGACCGCCTTTATTGAGAAACAACACCCGCACGCGATCGCCCGCTTTCGCCCGCAACGTCGGTCCTGGCACCCGTCCGTTGTAATTCCAGGTAATAAACGAAGTCGTGCGATTCAGTTGAATCGTCGAAGTTCCGACGACGACCTCAAATTCGCGAATCGTGCGGCCATTCTCCTGCTTCACCCGCCCATAGTCGAACTCGCGCAACACCTGCATGGGGCTAACCGTGCCACCCACAGTCGGCGCCGCTGGGACTGGCGGAATCTGAGCCGAAGAATTCCAGGGATTACCCCGCCACCACTGCAAACCCGCCGCCCCGCCCGCGAGCGCCAATCCGCCCGCCCCCAATTGCAGAAATCGCCGTCGCATCAGTTTAGAGGTTTCTACACTCGAAGATGCCATAAACTCTATCGTCTCGATTGCTTCCAGACTATATCACTATTCGCCGCTTATTGAAAGTAGATGTCAACAGAAGAGGAGAAGTGGAAGGGAAAGGGAGGGGGAAGAAGGGAAAGGGAGAGGGAGACGGGAACAAG
>JAIXVO010000024.1 GCA_027482985.1 Cyanobacteriota bacterium | reverse complement strand
CAGATGCAGCCCTTACTGGATCAAAAGAATTGTCATCAATCCCTGGGTTTGCTGCAATCTCCTCAAGACTTTTTTGGCTTCCTTTACGATATCTTGCTGGGGATTCGCTTTCATCGATCACCCAAAGTCGCCGAAGCAGCTGCGCCCGAAAATCATGCCCTCCCATCTGAACCATCGAGTTTAGAGTCGCCTGCTGGCACCCTGGAAGTCGCGCCAGTAATGCCCGTTGCTGAGCAAAAGGTCAGTGAGCCAGTTAGCCTTTGGCATTAATATACCTGACCCACCAAGATACTGCCCTCATCCCCTAACCCCTTCTCCCAGAGCGAGAGAAGGGGAATTTATCAAATCTTTCTCCCCTCGCCCATTTTGGGAGAGGGGCGGGGGTGAGGGCGATTTTGGTGCGTGAAGTATATTAGTGCCTAGCCTTTCCTCCTAGTGCCGTTAGGGAATCCGGGGGGTGGCTCAAACCGCGCCAAAAACTCCAGTAAAATGAGAAAGCTGTGTTGAGCGACACGAACTTTGATTGAGCGGTATACCCTGCCCGAGATGGGCGAATTGTGGACGGACACCTACAAGCTAAAAACCTGGCTCCAGGTTGAGATTGCAGTTTGTGAGGCGCAGGCAGAGCTGGGCTACATTCCGGCAGAGGCCGTCACCGAAATTAAGGCGAAGGCGAATTTTGATCCCCAACGGGTGTTGGAGATCGAGAAGGAAGTCAAGCATGATGTGATCGCCTTTTTGACCAATGTGAACGAGTATGTGGGGGATGTCGGGCGCTACATTCACCTCGGCATGACCAGTTCCGATATGCTCGACACGGCGTTGTCACTGCAAATGGTCGCCAGTCTGGATGTGATTCTGACCTGGGTCGAGGCGTTGATTCAGGCGATCCGCTACCAGGCACAACAACATCGCGATACGGTGATGATCGGTCGATCGCATGGGATTCACGCGGAACCGATGACCTTTGGCTTCAAACTGGCGGGATGGTTGGCGGAAATGTTGCGGCATCGCGATCGCCTCAACTACCTCCACAATGAGATCGCCGTCGGCAAAATTTCGGGCGCAGTCGGCACCTACGCCAACATTGACCCGCAAATTGAAGCGATCGCCTGCCAAAATTTGGGACTCCGCCCCGACTGTGCCTCGACGCAGGTGATTTCCCGCGATCGCCACGCCAATTTCTTCAATCACCTGGCTTTACTCGCAGCTTCGATTGAACGCTTCGCGGTCGAGATTCGTAACCTGCAACGGACGGATGTCCTGGAAGTGGAAGAATTTTTCTCGAAAGGGCAAAAAGGCTCCTCGGCCATGCCCCACAAGCGCAACCCGATTCGTTCAGAGCGGTTAACCGGGATGGCCCGGATGATTCGCGGCTATGCGATGACGGGCTTAGAGAATGTGGCCTTGTGGCATGAACGGGACATCTCCCATAGCTCGGTCGAACGGGTGATGTTGCCCGATGCCTGCATCCTCACCCACTTCATGTTGGTGGAAACCACCGACCTGGTGAAACATCTCCTGGTTTACCCCGCTAATATGCAGCGTAATATGAATGTGTATGGGGGAGTGGTGTTCAGTCAGCGGGTGATGTTGAGCTTGGTGGAGAAAGGCTTGCAGCGAGAAGAAGCTTACGCGATCGTGCAATCCTGCGCCCATACTGCCTGGAATCAGCCGGAGGGGAATTTCCGCGCCTTGATTGAGCAGGATCAGCGGGTGCAGTCCCACCTCACGGCCACTGAGATCGCCGCCTGTTTCGATCCACAACATCTGTTACGCCATTTGGATCAGGTCTATCAGCGGTTGAGTATCTAGGTAGAGTTAGGGGTACAATCGCGACTCGCACACGGTTGGATAAGTTTTCGCTAATAAAGTGATAAAAAAAGTCTTCTGCCCGAAAGCTGAGATGTCTTGTTAAGATATGTAACATAACTAAACTCTCTTAAAAATCTGGTGTCGCCAATGTCTCAGTTCCCTAGTATGGGTTCGCTGCCGCCGCTACCTGATGCGATCGAGGTCGCTGTCACTGATCCTGCCGAGGATGTCGTGGCGCAACTGTTGCATCAGGAAAACCAGGCATTGCGAGAGCAAATTGCACACCATGCTCAATTGCTCCAGTTACTCACGCATCAACTCGCCACTCCGCTGACCGCCTTGAGCGGCTCAATTCACCTGCTGGCGGAAGAAGAACTGGCGGCAGAGCAGCAGCAAGAATTTTTGAGCTTGGTGGAACAACAAATCCACCGCCTGCAAGACTTACTCCAGGACATGATCGCCATTCGCGATCTGGAAACTGGCAAACTGGCCGCACAACCCGCCCAGTTTTGTTTACCCCAACTGATCCAGGACACGATGCAAGGGTTTGCGCCCTATCCCGCAGAATTTCACTTTGCCGAATCGCTCCCCGATGTTTGGGGCGATCGCTGGCAAGTGTCCCAGGTGCTCATTAACCTGTTTTCCAATGCCATCAAATATTCTCCCGATGGGCATTGTATCGAAATTGGCGCAACGGAAATTCAGGCGGGTTGGGTGGAAGTGTGGGTCAAAGATCACGGCCTAGGCATTCCCGTCGCCGATCAACCCCATCTCTTTGAGCGCTTCTACCGCGTCAAACATCGCGATCGCCAACATATTTCCGGCACTGGCCTCGGTCTCTCCCTCTGCAAAGCCCTGGTCGAAAATCAAGGCGGTCATATGGGCTTTGAATCCACCCACGGTCAAGGCAGTCGCTTCTTCTTCACCTTGCCGACTGTCGCTCAGGGCGATCACTGACCTTTGCTCCGGTCTGTGTCTTAGAGCCAAAAGTCAGGAGTTAGAAGGTGGGAGATCGCCAGCCTTCGTCCCTGCCTCTGCCTTCCCTCGGTTACCATCCAATCGTAAGATATGGGGGAGACGTAAGTAGGATGCGCGATCGTGAAAGCAATTTCTCTCCTGGGATCAACTGGCTCCATTGGCACCCAAACACTGGACATTGCCGCCCAAAATCCCGATCAATTTCGGATTGTGGGGTTAGCCGCCGGACGTAATGTGGAATTGCTGGCACAACAAATTCGCCAGTTTCAGCCGCAAATTGTGGCGATTTCGGATGCCGCGAAATTAGGCGAGTTACAGGCCGCGATCGCGGATATCACCCCTCAACCGATTCTCCTGACGGGCGAAGCTGGCATTGTCGAAGTGGCGCAATTCAGTGCTGCCGATGTCGTAGTCACAGGAATTGTGGGTTGTGCTGGACTGCTCCCAACGATTGCAGCGATCAAAGCCGGCAAAGATATTGCGCTGGCGAACAAAGAAACCTTGATTGCGGGTGGCCCAGTCGTGTTGCCGTTGATGCAGCAGTATGGGGTCAAGTTGTTGCCAGCAGATTCGGAACACTCGGCGATTTTCCAATGTTTGCAAGGGGTGCCCGACAAAGGCTTGCGGCGAATTTTGCTAACCGCTTCCGGCGGCGCGTTTCGGGATTTGCCCGTGGAACAACTGGCGCAGGTGACGGTTGCCGATGCCCTCAAACATCCCAACTGGACGATGGGCCGCAAGATTACGATCGACTCCGCGACCTTGATGAACAAAGGGCTGGAAGTAATCGAAGCCCATTATTTGTTTGGACTAGACTACGATCGCATCGACATCGTGATTCATCCCCAAAGCATTATCCACTCCATGATTGAGTTGGAAGATACATCCGTGTTGGCGCAATTAGGCTGGGCCGATATGCGGTTGCCCTTGTTGTATGCCCTCTCCTACCCGGAACGCATCGTCACCCACTGGGAACCGCTCGATCTGGTGAAAGTCGGCAGTCTCACCTTCCGCGAACCCGACCACGCCAAATATCCCTGTATGCAATTGGCCTATACAGCGGGACGCGCCGGAGGGTGTCTGCCAGCCGTCCTGAATGCCGCCAACGAACAAGCCGTCGCCCTCTTTTTAGAAGAGAAAATTCGCTTCCTCGACATTCCCCGCCTGATTGAACAAACCTGCGATCGCTACCATCCGCAAAACCGCAGCCACCCCACCCTAGAAGACATCATCGCCGCCGACCAATGGGCACGACAGGAAGTTTTGAAGGCCAGCGAGGCGGTGATGGTGGCGGTGGGGTAGTAGGTAAAGCTGGTGGTGATGGGTAATGGGTAATTGCTGGTGATGGGTAATGGGTAAT
>JAIXVO010000125.1 GCA_027482985.1 Cyanobacteriota bacterium | reverse complement strand
GTTTTAGCTTAAGTTGAAACCAGTGATTGCTATTCACCCCTACCCCTAAATTGCGGAAATCCTGAAGGCATGATCAAATTCTGCTGATTGAAGGAAGGCGAAACCGGAAGGGCGCTTTTATAGTGAAAAATATTCTCGTCACTGACTTGCAATGACTTCACATTCTGCAGATCGCCTGCGCTGGCTCAAAACGGGTTTGGGGCTGCCTCTCATCGCCTTAAACGCCTGGGTGGTGATTCAGATCTTTCAATATCTGGAACCCCTCGTCACGATCTTAATTGCCGCCGCCGTGTTGGCCTTTGTCCTCAATTATCCCGTGGAGTTTTTGCAACGCCGATCGCCCCGCCCCGTCGCGATCGCGATCGTCCTCCTGATTAGCCTGATCGCCCTGGCTGGCATCGGCATCACGGTTCTGCCCACCTTGCTGGAGCAGTTTACGGCGATCGTGGCGCAAATCCCGGATTGGTTGGGGCACGCGATCGCTCAACTTCAGGTAGTGCAAAGTTGGGCAGCAGCACATCGCTTACCCGTCAACCTGAATCAAATTATTCAACAAGTGACCGATCGCCTTCCGGATCAACTGGAAGGCTTAGGGGACGAAACTCTGCTGTTCACCCTGAATGCGTTCGGGGGGCTGTCCGCCTTGTTCTTAGTCCTCGTCCTCACCTTTTATTTCTTACTGGACGGGAAACGAGTCTGGACAGCCATCTTCCAACGACTGCCACTCAAAAACCGCGATCGCATCCGGCGATCGTTGCAGAACGACTTCCATCGCTACTTCATCGGACAGGCGATTTTGAGCCTGATTATGGGCGTACTGCTGTCGGTGGTGCTGGTGATTTTGCAGATTCCCTACAGTTTGGTGTTGGGGGCGATCGTTGGCATCATGACCCTGATTCCGTTTGGGGATGTGTTGGGCTACGGGCTCGTGTGTTTGGGCATCGCGGCGCAATCTCCTGGTCTAGCGTTGATCACGCTGGGCAGCATCATTGTGCTGGATCAAGTCATCGATCAGGCGATCGCGCCTCGCATCCTGGGCAGTTTCACCGGACTTAGCCCCATCTGGATTATCCTCTCGCTGTTGCTGGGCACGAAGTTGTTTGGCTTTCCCGGTTTGTTACTCGCGGTGCCCATTGCCAGCTTCATCAGCACCGCCCTGGAAGATGACACCCTGCTGGATAATCAAGGCACGCTGATTCAAGTGGAAGCGGCGACCCCTAATGCGTTGGTCGGACTGGGTGAATCGACGGCTAAAATCTAATCTGCACCGTTTCTGCCCGTCCCCCCCGGTTAATGGTAAAAGCGGCAACTGGTGGCGCTTGGGTCATAAATGATTGCAGTTGTTCGAAACTCCGTAGTTGGGAACCATTCACAGCCACCAAGCGATCGCCCACCTGTAAACCGCCCATCGCGCCCGCCGTCCCCGGTTGCACCTGCCGAATCAGCATCGTGCGGGTATCGACAACCACCCCTAAACGAGCACCACCGGTGGGAGTAGGAGCCATGCTTGAGTAATTTTTCGGTGGCGGGTTAAAGGGGGCGGCGGGGGCGTTAGGCAGGACAGGTGATGATTCACTCGGATTCATCCCGTAACTCTCATCGGGAGATGGCGCATAGGACGGTTGGGCGGACTGCCACGGACTCCCGATACTGGGGACAACCACCTCCCCGCGTTCATTCCGAGATAAGCGACCGGATTCATACATTGGGGTAGGAGTTTGTCCGCTCCAGGTATTGTTAGGCAGCGGTTGGACGGGTTGATTTTCCCAGGGTTGGGGCAAATTGGGGCTGGGTCGATTCGCGATCGCGGGATTATTCCGACGATAGGAAGGCGGCACCGCATCATATTGAGGTTGGGGTGCAAACGGGGGTTGAGCCGCGTAGGGCGTGCCACCATTGGACAAACCGCCGGGAATATTGGCAGTCAGAAAGCGCCGGGCGATCGCGGCACTGGTGGCAATACTAATGCCCGTATTACTGCCCCGCGCCGATTCCAGAATCGCCTTATTGATCCCAATCATTTCGCCCTGCGCGTTCAACAGCGGGCCACCGGAATTCCCCGGTTCTAGTACCACCTGCGACTGCAAATCCCCATTGCCCCGCACACTCCGAAAGGTGCCCTGAGTCATTACGCCGGGACGACCGTAAGGACTGCCGATCGCGATCACGGGTTGTCCCGGTTGAATACCACTCCCACTCGCCAGCGGCAGGGCGGGTAATTGGGACGCATTCAGTTTGATCAGCGCCAAGTCGTTGCGGGGATCGGTGGCAATCACCTGACCAGGAATCCGCCGACCATCCGCCATCCGCGCCACCACTTGAGCACTCCGCCGGACAACGTGATTATTGGTGATGACGTAGCCCTGCGTATCGACGATACTGCCGGAACCAATTTCGCCACCGGCATACACCGTCACCACGGCGGGATTCGCCTGTTGAAAGATCTGGCTGGCATCCTGCGATCGCGACTCGTAGGCAATGCGGGCGGGCGCACTGTTGCCCATCTGAATGGGGTCAAGCAACAGGGCAGTCGTCGCAAACAGGAACAAAAGTCTTAATTTCATGGCATCTGAGGGTCAACACTACACAGTCGCCATGCTTCCAGTCAGGAACAGGAATACCCCCTTGTCCGCTTTAATTGCCAACGCTCTGCCCAGGCACAACCCAGGCTTAAACAGCACAATTAAGAAACTGTCATAGCCGTTGCAGAGATTTACGGAATATTTGAGGGCAAGGTGGTATCACAGTAATAGAGAGTGGTTACTGTTCCGGCGCTCTGGCCTTGGTCAGAGCGCCTTGACTATTTAAAGTGAGAAGCTTGGATACGACTTCTTCCGCTGAGGGACTGAACTCGTCAGGATGAAATTCGGAAAAAGTCCCCTGGTGGGGGATGACGCAAGATTAAGGTCCCGCGATCGCGGCAGATGCGGTAAACGGGACAGCGCAATTTAATCTTTTAGCTGCTGGTAGGATGCCTCTTGCCCATCTGAGCAGCGACCGTGAGCCGAACTGGATGCAAGTGGTGCTGAATCGGCGGGGATCGTGTAAATTATCGTTAATTAACTTGCTGTTAATTAACTTGCTGTTAACGAATCCCGGTTTCTCTGCCCCTCCCCTAGCGATCGAAAGGAGTTGCGAGTGAATGCAGCCGAGCAGGCAAAAAGCCTGGAAACTACCAGCAAAATCGCTGCCGTAGTCAACCTCTTCAAGTCCGAATTTCCCGATGCCAGAGCGGACTTAAAACCCTGGGCGAATGATCCCGATACCCGTGATCTCGTCGATCCAGACTCGATTGATATTGGCTTTCACCTACCCGGATTTTCTCGCCGCTTCCAGAGCCGCAGTATTTTGTTACAGATTCGCTTCCACGATGACGGCATGACGGGCGATCGCCGCGCGATCGGGGCCGAAGTCGCAGGCTTTAACCATCAGGGCAAACAATGGCGTTTATCCACGGTGCAAGATTGGCAATTTGAAGGCGATCGCAATCCCGTGCCCGAAGTTGCGGATAAGTTGAAAGCCTTTCTCCGGCAGGCGATCGATTTATTCAATTAAGGGTGTAACCCATTTCAGCCGCAGGTATTGCCTCCTCAATTCCCACAAATTCGCCCCGCCCCTCCACACCAACCCCCGTTCTCCTCCCCCTTATCCCGCCGGAGACGTGCCAGCGGCGCGTCTCTACGAAGACCCCGAATATGCGAATGGGATATTCCTATTTGCTTTCCGCTTCTGACTTCTGACTCCTGACTCCCCCTCCCTCCTCTCCCTCCCCCTCCCTTTGACGCTAAACTAATGAATCGTTAAGCTCAGAGGTATTGCATGGCATCCATCCGGGAGTTGCACAACCAGCTCGTTAAAAAAGAGCGATCGGCCGTTGAAGTGACGCAAGCGGCGCTCGATCGCATTCAGGCGGTTGAACCGAAATTGCACAGCTTTTTACATGTGACGGCAGCACAGGCTTTGCAGCAGGCGGCTCAGGTGGATGCGCAGATTGCGGCGGGGGAAAAGATTGGGCTACTCACGGGAATTCCGATTGGGGTGAAGGATAACATTTGCACAAAAGGCATTCCCACCACTTGCGCCTCGCGGATTTTGGAGAATTTTGTGCCGCCTTACGCAGCCACCGTGTCCCAAAAGCTGTTAGATGCCGGGGCGGTGATGGTCGGCAAAACGAATTTGGATGAGTTTGCGATGGGCGGCTCGACTGAAACCTCTGCCTTTCAACTCACGACGAATCCCTGGGATATCAGTCGTGTGCCGGGAGGGTCGTCGGGGGGATCAGCGGCGGCGGTTGCGGCTGAGGAGTGTATGGTGTCGCTGGGATCGGATACGGGGGGATCGATTCGGCAACCTGCGTCCTTTTGCGGCATTGTCGGGATGAAGCCGACTTACGGGCTGGTTTCCCGGTATGGGTTGGTGGCGTTTGCATCCTCGCTGGATCAAATTGGCCCATTTGCGCGATCGGTGGAAGACAGTGCAATTTTGTTGGGGGTGATCGCGGGGTATGACCCCAAAGATTCCACCAGCCTGAAAGTGGAAGTGCCGGACTACACTCAGTTCCTCACACCCAGTCTGAAAGGGAAAAAGGTGGGGGTGATTAAGGAAACTTTTGGCGACGGGTTAGATCCCGATGTCGAAAAAACGGTGCAGCAGGCGATTCAACAATTGCAGGCATTGGGCGCAGAAATTCAAGAAATTTCCTGTCCCCGATTTCGCTATGGCATCGCGGCTTACTACATCATTGCGCCGTCTGAAGCCTCTGCGAACCTCGCCCGTTATGACGGCGTGAAGTACGGCAAACGGGTTGAAGCTGCTGAAACCTTGATGGAAATGTATACCCGCACCCGCGCGGAAGGATTCGGCTCGGAAGTCAAACGCCGGATTATGATTGGCACCTACGTTCTGTCAGCGGGCTACTACGATGCGTATTATCTCAAGGCGCAAAAAGTACGGACGCTGATTAAACAGGACTTTGAAGCCGCTTTTGCCCAGGTGGATGTGCTGGTTTGCCCGACTGCGCCCACGCCAGCCTTCAAAGCGGGCGACAAATCCGCTGATCCGCTCAGTATGTATCTCATCGACTTGATGACGATTCCGGTGAATCTGGCTGGCTTACCCGCGATGAGTGTCCCTTGTGGGTTCAGCCGGGAAGGGTTGCCGATCGGGCTTCAAATTATTGGCAATGTGCTGCGAGAAGATCAAATCTTCCAGGTCGCCTATGCCTATGAGCAAGCGACGGATTGGCACACGCGATCGCCCCAGATTTAAGAGCCTATATGGGTTTGGCATTCGGTTGATGACTGCTGATCGATAGTCAAGATTGTGGCCGAATGCCGAACCCCTACGGTTGGGGAATCTTGTTTGGGGCACATCAATTTAATGTTGGGGCTGGGCGATCGCGACCAAATCTTCAGCTTCAACACCTTGTAACTGGTAGCCGCAAACGCCGTTCGCATCCCATTGAAATTCGGCAATCAGAAAGGCACTCCCGCTGATGACTAATCCTGTGATCAGTGGCTTCCAATCAGGTACCAGGGGGAGGAGGCTGATTGTGAGCAGGTGAATGAAGGCCAGGATCAGAAATAACCGCGATCGCATCCCAATGCCTGTAATGCCATAACCCAACCCACTCAAACCGAGCCATAGTGGACAAATGTGAATCAGTGCCCAGATCCACCCGCCGAAGATGCCCTGGTAAGTGGCGATCGCTCCGGCTAACATTAACCCCGCCCAACTCACGAGTACCCAGTTTAAGCGTTCAAAGCGGGCAAAGCGCCAGGTGAGGGCGATCATGCCGATAATCCCGATGCCGGTCAAAGTCGCGGCGAGTAGGGCTTGGGTG
>JAIXVO010000559.1 GCA_027482985.1 Cyanobacteriota bacterium | reverse complement strand
GATCAAACGGTTATCCCCTGATCAGATTGTCATCACACGCAAATTCATTGAAGCGGTGATGATGTATCAAAGTTTGTGGGACGGCCCCGTCAAAGTGCTGCTGGAAGAGGAGACAGATCAGGTCGATGAAGTGGATCAAAAGGTGACACGGTTGAGCGAATTACCGTTTGAAATCACCTTTGTGGACTACACTGCGCCCAACTTAGTGACCCATCTTCAGAACTGCGTCGTCCTAGGCTGTGTCGATCATCGCCAAAATCATTTGAGTCAACTGTGTCGGGAACATGGCATTCCCTGCGTTTACACGGCAGAATACACCCTCAAAACGCGCCTCCAAATTATTGATGTCACGGCTCCTAACCTGTTGTTGCGGTGGCGGCGGCAATGGTGGACTTACCAGCAGGAGCGTCGTCAACAGCGGGCGATCGCCCTGGCGGACGGCCTGCAATGCAACGGCTATCCCATCTTTGAGGCATATCGCACGCTCAACCGCAATCCTTTGCTATATTTGGACACCCGGATTACGGCAGAGATGCTGGCGACTCCGGCGGATGTCCAACGCCGAGCCAGTTTAAGAACCGACAAACCCCTGCAGCTGGTGTTTTCGGGACGATTGAACGAAATGAAAGGGGCAGATCATCTGCTGGATGTGGCGGCAGAGTTAAAGCGCCTCCAGGTACCCTACCATCTCTACATCAGTGGTGCCGGAACCCTGGCACCAGCGATGCACCATCGGATTCAACAAACAGGGTTGACGCAAGACGTGACGATGATGGGGGTGCCCGACTTCAAGTCTGACTTTTATCCCTTTGTCAAAGCCAATATCGATTTGTTCATTTGCTGTCATCGGCAGGGCGACCCTTCCTGTACCTATATTGAAACGATGGCGGCTGGGGTGCCGATTGTGGGCTATGGCAATGAAGCCTTTGAGCAACTGAACCACTTTGCAGGCGGTGGTTGGGTCGTGCCCCTGGATCGTCCGGAAGCGTTGGCGCAACAGGTGGCCGCATTGAATCGCGATCGCGCAGAAATTACCCAAAAGGCGATCGCGGCGCAACAGTTCGCCCAATCTCATACTTTCCACGAAACCTTCCGCCATCGGGTGCAACACCTGGAAGCAGCCTACCTGTCAACCGTCACCCAACCCACGCCAGCAGGCAAGTTTGCACCCGCTCTGGCACTCAGTAAATAGTGGTTCGCAACAAGCTGGCCACGGGTCAGGCTCGCCCTGATTTGGTGGCTCGGACTACACACAACTCTAGACTCCAAGGGATCTGGAGGGTTGTTTGCAATCCCGTAGCCGGGCGGCTGACGGCTGTAATCCCCTTTGCTACGGGGTCAAGACACTTTATAAAAACTGCTGTAACAGTTGCACAGTCGTATTTCCCGTTTGCGTCCAACTAAACCGAGCGGCGCGGCTGAGGCTGGCAGTTTGGAGCGTCGCCCGGAGGCTCGCATCGGTCGCGAGGGCATGCATCGCGGCCGCGATCGCCGCCGGATTGGTCGGATCGACGAATAATGCGGCATCCCCGGCGACTTCTGGCAAAGAGGCCAGATTCGATGTAATCACGGGCGTACCACAGGCCATCGCTTCCAGCACAGGTAGCCCAAACCCTTCCCATAACGTCGGGAAGACCAGCGCGATCGCTTGATTGATTATCACGGGCAATTCGGCATAAGGCACGTAGCTCAGAAACTTCACCTGGGGGGTCAGTCCTAATTCGGCAATCTGAGCAGTGAGCGCAGGCTGATAGCGGGCATCGGTGGGGCCAGCAATCCAGAGTTCGTATTCCTGTCGTTGGGGCACCTGAGCAAACGCTGACACTAACCCGTGGAGATTTTTGTAAGGGTCATTCCGCCCCAGATACAGAAAGTAATTGTAGGTGGGCAGATGCAGCGGCCGAAAATTGGCGCGATCGTGAGCCAGGGGAATCGGCGTGAGTTTGGCGGCGGGAATCTGGAAAAAATTCATCACATCCTGCGCCGTAGCTTGGGAGTTGGTGATGATGTGGGTCGCCTGGTGCAAGACTTGGGGCAGGTAATAGCGCTGGTACGTCCAGAGCGGGGTGAACTTGCGAAAAAAGCGTAGGGGAATGAGATCATGCACTGTCACCACGAAGCGACAACCCGCAAACAGAGGCGCTTCTGGGATGGGGGAAAATAGCAGGGGCGATCGCACCTGGCGATAAGCTGCAGGCAACTGCCACTGCGTCCACCACAACCGGGAAAAATGACCTTTACGGCCCTGTTCATGGGTCATGCCGGGGGGCACTGGGAAACAGTCGAAGTCGGCCTGGGGCTGAGCCACGAGCAGGGTCGGTGCCAGGGGTTTGAGGGCGGGCAGCAGGTTGATGGCATAGGTCGCCAACCCCGTGGGTTTGACGGGCAAAAAGGCCAGATTAAGAGTGAGGGGATGAGTCACGCGGCGGCTGTCGCACCAGATACTTAAGAACACCCTTGATTATAGCGATCGCCTTTTGCGGATCGCGCCCACTCTGACGTAAGGCATGCCCTAAAATGCGCCCCAACCGATATGAAAATACAGGCCAGCGGGTATGCCGTCTCAGGGCCAGCAAATAACTGTAGACCGTATGTTGCACCTTCAAGTCTAGATTGCGATCAGTAATGGAGGACGGGTAATGAATCACCCGGATGCGATCGGTCACACCCATGCCGAGGGCAGCATAGCGCCGACAAAAATCAAAATCTTCATAGTAAAGAAAATAGGCTGGATCAAATTGGGGACAGGCCGGAAAATTTTGAAGTTGCAGGATCATGCTACAACCCGTGACCCACGCGGTTTCCCAATAGTCTCCGGCGGCAGTTGGGCGCACACACTGCACACTAATGTCGCCATCGGCAGGATTAAACTTGCCGCCACGAAACCAACCCATTCCATTGGGGTCATCGACGCAAGTACCCACGATCGCGAGTTGGGGATACTCCTGGCAAAAGGCAACGGCGCGACTGAGGGCATCGGGTTGCAGGTCGGTGGGTAATACGGTATCGGGGTTTAATAGCCACACGATCGCGTTCGGATCGCGGTCATAAATCCACTGCAACCCGATATTACAGCCGCCCCCAAAACCCAAATTTGCGCCAGCTTCCAGCACCTTGACAGTCGTGCTCGCCAACAACGGAATTGCTTGATCCGTGGGAGAATTGTTCACAATGACGCATTCCCAGTCTGGCCAAGCTGTCGTCGCCAGCGATCGCAACAACCGCTGAATCAAATCGGCAGACTGATAATTAACCGTTAACAGGTACAGCACATTCAGACTGGAGAATGAACACCCGACTCGCCCGACTCCTCGCGCCACACGCCTCATGACACCCACAGTAACCGTTCTTGCCACCGGATTGAAACTGCTTTCGTTTCAAGGAGTGACTGCCTATCGGGGGGCGATCGTCGTCGCCACCGTGGAGGGGGATTTGCTGCGGGTCTCACCCGACGGCACGGTGACCCCCTGGGTGAATGTCAGTCGCTATGGCATTCCCACGGGCATTGTTGGCAGTCAGGACGGTGTTGCAGTGGCACTTTCAGCCCAGGAAAGCGGCCATTTTCTGCTGGGGGTCAACGCCCAAGGCAAACAATCGATGCTGGCCGATTTATCCGCCCTCGCAGGAGAATTTGGTGCCCCCTTTGGCGTTGATCGCCACGCTGGTTATTATCCCTATTTCCTGGTGGCCATTTCTACGGATGTCCTGCGCTCCGGGGGACTAATTGCCCAGGTGAGTGCCTCCGGGCGGGTGCAAGTGCTGGCCACCTTACCCGCCACCCCATTTGGCATTGCGATCGCCGCTGATACCGCGATCGCGACCCAGGAAGCGG
>JAIXVO010000358.1 GCA_027482985.1 Cyanobacteriota bacterium | reverse complement strand
CCAGACGCTCCGGACCACCTAGATTAAGTAAAAGGACTCCAACGCGACCCATAGTTACAAAATTCTATAAAAATTCTCAGCTTTGTAATTGATTGTAACAGTACCGCTATTGTAGAAACCTGAGTGGCAAAAGAATTCGTTAAAGATTCCTGAGAAATTTAATTGGCAGTATGGCAACTTTTTTGAGAGATCTAAGTTATCGCTATCAATGGCTGTATGACGGCGTTTCCCGGTTGGCGGCGGTGAGTGTCGGCGGGGAGCAACGGTTTCGGCAACTCGCCCTGACCGATCTCACGATTCACCCGGAAATGTCGATATTGGATGTGTGTTGTGGCAGTGGTCAGGCGACGCAGTTTTTGGTGCAGCGATCGCGCCAGGTGACGGGACTGGATGCCTCGCCGCGATCGCTCCAACGGGCGCAACAGAACGTCCCCCAGGCGCAGTATGTCGAAGCGTTTGCTGAAGCCATGCCATTTGCCGATCAGACCTTTGATTTGGTGCATACCAGTGCCGCTTTACATGAGATGGCACCCGCCCAGTTGCAACAAATTTTGCAGGAAGTGTATCGCGTCTTGCGATCGCAAGGTTGCTTCACCTTGGTAGACTTTCACCCCCCGACCAATCCCCTGTTCATCCCACCGCTATACCTATTTCTAGGCTTATTTGAAACGACCACAGCGTGGCAATTCCTGACTACGGATCTGGTCGAGTTGTTGCGGGCGATCGGGTTTGAGCGAGTGCAACAACGTTGTTTTGCGGGTGGCAGTTTACAGGTCGTCCAAGCCTGGAAGCCTTAATTCTAGGCAAACACCAACGTCAAACTGGGCATTAGACGTTGCAGATTCTTGAGGGATTTAGTTTGCCAAAGGACTTTATCACAGCCTTTTAAGGTCAAAGTCACATTCCCTTTATCGCGCACTTTCACCACAAACATAGACAGCATACTAATGCCAGAACTGTTTAAGAATTCTAGTTCGCGCAAGTCGATCGTGAGTTCTGCCGATTGTTCGACTGCCGTCAACAAAACATCCATCACGGGTTGATATTTTTCCATCCCGTCCAATCTTAAAAAACCACGCAGAAAGACGGTTGCAGACTCGGAATCATGCCGAATACTGTAATCGTCAGTTTTAATGTCCATCACATACCCCATGTATCAAATTGAATCAATCAATGCAGTTTTTTAAAGCAAGTTAGACATCTAAATAAGCTAGAACATCAACTTGAATAATATTAGATGCAGTGTCTAACGTGGCAAACTTCCACCCAAAGCGAGTCGCGTAATCGTTCATCATGGTCAAAATTCCCATACTCGACTGACCACTACCAGCAGCGGCTTTCTCCAGTTGCTGGAGATAATATTCGTCTAAATCTGCCGCTAATAACTCTTGAATAAATTGTTGATAGCCGTCTGCCAAAGCAATATCAGTACAGTTGGTGACATGGAAAATAATTTGGCGACTGTAAAGATGTAAGGAAATACTAATCGGATGTTGACCAGAAGTCGTAGTATATTTAACAGCATTTTCTAAAAGTTCATTGGTCACATAGCTAACTGCGGCCTTGACGGTATCTCGTTGATTGATTTTACTATCGGGAACGGCGGCATCTGGGAAAAATGCGGCGAAGTAATCGCCTAAAAAATCAGCAGATAAGCCGTAGTTTTTCCAGCGTTGTTTACGGGGCGCATTATGCGGCGAAAAGTTGAGCGTCAGATACTCGTCACTCGGAGGCACCGCTGCCAGAAACTCCCCATAGATTTGCACAGACATGGTTGAGTTCATAAAACGGTTGGGTAAGAGGGGGCAAGGGCTGCAATGATTTGGTTACGACCCTGTTGTTTGGCCAGATACAGATGTTGATCCGCCAAATGAATTAATTCTTCTGACGATAAATCGCTAGCTGGCATCACGCAAGCGACCCCAATACTGAGGGTAACAAAGGGGCTAACTAGCGACTGGGGATGATCGATTTGGAGCCGCGCGATCGCTCGCTGCATCCGTTCGGCCACCCGGATCGCCCCTTCTAAGTCAGTTTGGGGCAAGACGGCAGCAAACTCTTCTCCCCCAAAGCGGGCGACTAAATCGCTGGGTCGATTCACACAATGATTCAGGGCACTAGCCACCCGTTGTAAACAATCGTCTCCTGCCAGGTGCCCATAGGCATCATTAAATTGCTTGAAGCGATCGATATCGCACAGGATCAACGCTAAGGGCGATCGCTCGCGCGTCATCTGCTTCCACTGATACTCCAAATGTTCATCAAAACGCCGCCGATTGGCAATTTCAGTGAGGGCATCAAGAGACGCAATTTTGTTGATTTCCGTGAGTTTGAGCGACCACTGGGTGTCCATCACGTCCCCATGTTCCATGATCGTTTGCACTACGATTTCCAGATCGTCTTTACGCTTAGAAATAGCTTTGATTAAGGCTTTGAGGGTGGCCTGAGCGCGCTTCCGTTCTTCCACTTCCGCCTGCAGTTGTTCGTTGGTTTGTTGCAGTTGCGCTTCGATCAAGTCGCCATGTTCGGCGGTCGTCGCCAGGGAGAGATAGAGATCGCGATTGGCCTGTTGCAGCCGTTGAACCTCTTGCCGCAAAGCATCAAGCTCTGCGACTAGTTTTTCTTCCCGCGAATCATCATGGTCGATCTCAGCCTCAGAGTGTTCTGCGACCGGAGAGCACTCTGCTTCCGCTCGATAAACCGTCGTACTGATTAGGCTAGCGGGGGGGGGGGTCTCAGGATCGCACGGCTGGTGGGATAGTGGTTGCAATTTTCTGAAGCAGGCGCGAAGGAACTGAAGCAAAAACAAGCGGTTAGAGGAGTAAACCACCCAGAGCTTAACGGTCGAAAGGCCTTCGATGGCTCGAACCATAAGTTTGTCTCCCCTTCATAGAACAGTAATTCTGGCCAGTAAGAGCACCATCTCGCTCAAGTCAAATCACTACTTTAGGGCATTCTACCTGAGGGCTAACGTCAAAATCTGCCTAAATTCAGTGCTAATCACGGGATGCACGGAGGGGTTTACGCCCAAACGGGTAAAACCCCCGATTCGACTCTCAGTATGCCCCGCATCTAGGTAAAGGTTAACAATAGCCCAACAGATTGCTGACTTTACTTACGTTTCAGCACTAGCAGCGTGATGTCGTCTAACACTGCTTGTTGGGCAATATGCCGCATCAAATCACTGATGATGGCCTGGCGAATTGCGTTGGCTTGGCGATCGCGATGTTGAATCAAGATCTGATAAAGCCGATCCAGCCCGTACTGTTCCCGGTGGACATTCATCGCCTCAGTAATGCCGTCGGTATAAAGAACTGCCACATCTCCGGGGTGGAGGGCAATCCGGGTTTCTCCCAGGAAGGCAGAGATATCCGACTCTAGCCCCAGGGGAAACCCCAAGTCAATCGTGTCAATCAGTTCGATGGTGCCATTCTGCCGCACGATGATCAGTTCCTCATGTTGTCCGGTTAGTTGCAGAATTCCCGCTTCGTATTCCAGGATGGCCAGAGTCATATTTTTGGGCGATCGCATCCGGCGGGTGTTGTCATAAATCAACCGATTCACCGTGTTGAGGAGTTTGCTGGTGTCGGTTTCGCCATTGGCAATCAGCGTTCGCACGGCAGTTTGCGCCATCAGCATCACCATGCTGCTTTCCAACCCATGCCCAGTCACGTCACCAATGCCGATTTTGACCTTGCCGTTGTATTGCAGCACATCGAAATAATCCCCGCCCACTTCCGTCGCCGGTTGCATAAAGCCCGCAATATCCAATCCGGTAATCTGGCTGAGTTCTTCTTCGCGGGGCAAAATCATCTGCTGTAAGCGGCGGGTGACCTCCAGTTCGGCACTCATGCGCAGGTTTTCTTGTTGTAACTGGTGATTCAGGCGAGTAATTTCGGCGTTGGCTTGGAGCAGGGCTTCTTCGACGTGTTTGCGATCAGTAATGTCTCGTGCCATCCAAATCACGGTGCGATCGGACAGGGGGGCAATGTTGGTGGAGAACCAGCGCTCCACGCCCCGCAGCGGCAAGCTAAATTCCACCGTGATCGTGGTTTGGGTGGTCAGGACGGTGCGAATGTACCCCACAAATTGATCGGCGATCGCTGGGGGAAAGATTTCATGCTCGGTTTTGCCGATTAATTCGTCCGGGAGTTTATAGAGATTGTCTAGCCGCGTGGGGGCAATTTTGACATAACGCCCGTCGATGTCTTTGACCAGCACAATATCGGGCATAGCGGCGAACAGTGCCCGCAATTCGGCTTCTGAGTTCGCTAGCGCTGTTTCGACTTGAAGATTGGTGGAAGTATAGGCATTCAGTGCCTGTTGGAGAGTATGGTTATGGCGTTGCAGTGAGGCGAGTTCCTGGTGCAGTCGTTGCAGTTCTGAGCGGAGGTGGGTTTCAACAGACATGGCGGGTGTAATGGAGAAAGCTGCCGAGATGAAATGCTCTCAGCCATTGTGACATCTTAATTTCCGTTTCACAGCCTTTTAATCACAACCAGAGTAATATCGTCAAACACACGCTGATCCCCAATGTGTTGCATCAGGTTTTGGATCACCGCTTGCCGGATCTCCTGGGCAGAGCGATCGCGATTCGCCTGCAACACGGCATACATCGGCTTTAACCCATACTGTTGATTCTCTAGATTCATCGCTTCGGTAATGCCATCGGTATACAGGACAGCGAGATCCCCCGGTTGGAGGTGGAGTTGTTGTTCCTGAATGAAGGCAGAAATGTCTGATTCCAAGCCCAGTGGGAAGCCCAGATCTAGGGTGTCGATCGCTTCCAGGGTACCATCCTGCCGCACGATGATCAGTTCTTCGTGTTGCCCCATCAGCCGTAACGATCCGGCGTGGTATTCCATCACCGCCAGACTCATATTTTTGCGCGATCGCATGCGGCGGGTATTGTCGTAAATAATTTGATTCACGACATTCAAAAATTTACTGGGATCAGTTTCGCCATTAGCGAGTAAGGTTCTCACAGCAGTTTGCGCCATGATCATCACCACGCCGCTTTCCAGCCCATGCCCCGTGACATCACCAATACTGATACTGACTTTGCCATTTTGGTGCAACACATCATAATAATCACCGCCCACTTCGGCAGCAGGTTCCATAAACCCAGCAATTTCTAACCCTGGCACTGCGGCTAATTCCAGTTCCGTCGGCAGCAACATTTGCTGTAATTTGCGGGTCACCGACAGTTCTGCACTCATCCGCAGATTCTCATCCTGCAATCGTTGCGTCAGTTGCAGAATTTCTGCTTCGGCGGCTTTCCGTTGGGTAATGTCCACCACCGTGCCTTCATAGCGGAGCAGATTGCCATCCCCATCTAACACCGATCGCGCTGTTTCCGAAATCCAAATAATCGAGCCATCTTTGCGATAAATTTGCGCTTCAAAATTTTGAATTTTACCCACTTGTTGCATCACTTGCACAAATTGCGATCGCAATTCTGGCTGCACATACAATTGGGATTGAATATCTGTCAAAACTTGCAGTAATTCATCAACGGAAGCATAGCCATAAATTTTGGCCAGCATGGGATTCGCAGCTAAATATTGCCCCGCAGGTGTGGTCTGAAAAATCCCTTCCACTGAGTTTTCAAAAATTCCTCGGTAGTTGGCTTCTGCCGCTCGTAAGGCATCGGCAACAGCATTGAACGATCGCACCACATCCGCCAATTCATCCTGACTATCCAGTTGCACAGCGGTTTGCGTATCCCCCTGAATCATCCGTTGAGCCGCAGCCTTTAAGCTAGAAACCACTTGCATCATGCCCTGATAAAATCCCAGCAGTAAGTACCCTGCCAAGCTTAAAATTAGCCCCACGAATAGACTGGTGAGAATGCGTTTTCGATGTAACTGGTCAATCCGGTTTTGCAGCAGCCCATCGAGTTGCGCGATCGCGGCATCCCAGAGTTGAAAGTTTTGCTGTAAGCTCAAGCTGGCCTGTTTAAAATAAAGTGTTGCCTCGGGAACTTGATTGTCATAAGCCAGATTGCCTAGTTGTCTGGTCAAGCGACTCATTGACTGGGTGAGTTGCTGTAGATCATCGGCAAGTTCAGATTCCACAGTCGTCTCACGTGTTGACTGGAAAGCAATTTGGAGTTTGCGCGTCAGTTCACTGTTGAAGCGTTGTAATGATCCGGTTAGCATCAAAAACTGCGATCGATCGGCTGGAGTAATCTGTCCCGTCAGGTGAACTTGTTGACTAATCAGTTTGATCTGAGCCAGCGTTTCTTGAATTTCTGGCAATTTGAGTAACACCGTATCCATGAGATAGTAGGTGTCCAAATCCGGATCTAAAATCAAATTAGATTGATCGCCAATATGTAGTCGGAGTTCTGCGATTTCTGCGTACAATTCATCCGTTAAGGTATATTCTGTTTCAGGACTGAATTGGTGCGATCGCTGTTGTAAGAGCTGCCAAATTGTTTGAATATTTTGAACTTTATTTTGAGTATTTAAAGTATTGCCCAGTTGTTGATCTAATTGTTTGAGTTGGACTAGACTTTGAGTGATTTCAGTATGACTGGGGGGCAGGCGATGAAGCGGTTGATTCGTGAGATTTAACTGCTGATTGGTAATCCGGTACTCCAATACCTGCTGCGATAATTGTTGCACTGCGCGTAGATATTGAGTCCCAAGCCGCTCTTTAGTGGTAAATGTGATGCGATATTGAATTTCGGCAAAGAGGAGGGTCATCAGCACCGCGATCGGCACCAGAAAAACGCAACTGATTAAGGCGAATTTCTGAGGATATTTCAGCCGATTCATGAGCCTGCTAGCAGGATCTAAAAATTTCATGGGGGGAGGGCTACCAATCTTGACATGACCAAATATGCACCTCAATTCAATTGAGAACTAGCAGATTCCGGGGTCGCATCATCCTGAGCCGGATGGAAATAATCATAAATTTGTTGGGCCAGACGAGCACCAATTCCCGGCACCTGGGCAATTTGCTCAGGTGTGGCTTCTCGCAAATAGTCAATGGAACGAAACGTTGCCAGCAATTGCTTTTGGCGATGAAAACCCAAACCGGGAATTTCATCCAGGCGCGATCGCCGCATCCGCTCGGTGCGTTTCTGCCGATGAAAACTGACCGCAAACCGATGGGCTTCATCCCGCAATCGTCGCAAGAGTTGCACCCCAGGCTGTTCGGCATCTGTGGGTAAGGGGATCGATTCTCCCGGCAGAAAAATTTCTTCCCGCTGTTTCGCCAAACTCACCACCCGCACATCTTCCAGCAGAT
>JAIXVO010000528.1 GCA_027482985.1 Cyanobacteriota bacterium | reverse complement strand
GGCCTACTTCAAGCGGCGGCGGGCTCAATAACTCCGCCTGAATCCCTCGATCGTTCAACGTTTTAGCCTTGCCAGACTACGGTTAGTCTGGCAAGGCTAAATTTTTAGAAGATTGTGCTCAATTGCATATGCTACCAAGTCTGAGAGGGATAAAGAAATAGCACCCCAACCACAGGATGCATCGACTCTGAAGCGATCGCATCACCGGGTAGAAATTTCGATTACCACAAGGATGAAGTATGTTGTGCAAACCATTCGTGCTTGGAGCTTGTTTGCTAATGCTTGCTGGTTGTTCTACACCCATGACATTGACTCAATCTGAAACTTCAATGAGGTCACAATTGGATCACGAATCTGATAGTCAAGAAAGTGCCCAATTAGCAGCAGAAAGAGTGAGAGAAACGAGGAGACAAAGTGTTATTGCGAAGATTCAACCCTTAGAGCAGGAAATGAAATTGATTGGTCAGCGGATGTTAGGTCGGCAACAAAAAATTTCAGACATGGAAATTCAAAAAAATCAGTTAGTGACTGAGTTGAATAATCACGATCGCAATGTCAAAGCGTTCATGCTGAAATACAAGACAGAGGTGGGCTGTCTTGGCGCTTTTGGGGTGAGTTTAGCCGAAGGTAACCAGTATTCCCAGGATGCCAAGAATTTAGCGATGGCAGTGACGGTGGCTTGTGGGATGGGGGTGTTGGCGGATGGCGGGTTTGGCCAGCGCGTGGTGCAGGTGGTGGATCAATTGAATCAGGCCGATCGCTATGCGAAGGATCTGCGATCACAAATGCAAGCGGCGATCGCGCAACTGGATGCCGAAAACCAACAGCTAGCCGCCGAAACAGCGACAGTCAACCAACTCGCTGCTAATATTCAAGCCTACCAGACGCAGTTAGAGACGATTTGAGTGGCTTTACAGCCCATTCCCAATCAGAATAAAGGGTGCCCAGTAATAAGGATGGGATAGCCGCTCGGAGGCAGTGCTTGACTGAATCGTGCGATTGTCCATCCGCACTTCAACATCAGAGCGTTTACCGCCAACCGTTGTGTAATTCCCGGTAATGAGTGCCTTTTGCGTTTCCTGCAAGGCTTGGGCTTTCGTCATCCCCTGTTGTAACGCCCCGTAGAAGGCATTCATCAATACCTGGGTACCCCCGTCATCCACTTTCCAGAGGGAGGAGATGGTGGCTCGTGATCCGGTGCGTTGCATCTGGTAGCCAAACCCCAGCACTTCAATGCCGTTGCCCAGTTTACCGCCGATCGCGGTTTCACAGGCACTTAGCACCACTAGAGAGAGATTGGGAAACTGCCACTGCTGTTCAATTTCGCGCAGGTTGATCGTACTCCCATCCCCTAGCAAAATGATCGATTGATCAGGACTACCGGGTACAAACATCCCATGCGTTGCCAGATGCAGAATGGTGGCTTGCGGTACGCCTTGACTCAGGTTGGTACGATTGAATTGCTGATCAATCAGAGTCGTGGTGTTAGGCAGGAGTTGCGCCAGATTCTTGACTTCTGGTTGAGTAAATTGCAATGCCGGGAACCGATAGGTTTGCCCCAGCAGCTTGACCTCCCGATCCTGAGTTAGAGCTGCGGCCAGCAACCGTGGCTGAGGGTTGCGATCAGGATTAAGCGGCGTGAGGGCAAGGGCGGTGAGATAGTTGATTTGATAGCGTTGGGCCAGCCATTGCTGACCATCGTACAGGGCGGCTAGTGGGACGTAGCGCATGATGCTATCCGGCGCATAGACGATAGTATCTACCCCAGCAGCTTTAAGTTCGCTTTCCAGCGGTTGGAACAAACTCTGATAAAGCTTCTGGGCAGATTGTTGAATCAGCGGCGATCGCCCTTCCAGTTGTTGCCGAAAGGTTTGAATTTCGGTTTCCAGTTGTTTCGCAGTGATCTTAACTGGCTTGCGAACGGGAGCGCGATCGCGCGTCAGAATCACCAGTTCCAGGCGATCGTCCAGAATCAGCGGATAAAATAAGGCAACATTCTGACCCAACTTTCTGATCCGAGTTTGCAAATCTTGATAGCTATTCAGTTTGAGATTTTGACTTGCCGCCGTTTTTTGCAAACTTTGAATTTGTGTTTGAATGTTCGCACTTGATATTACAGTCGGTAATGGCTGAGTCGTCGTTTGCAACGTTTGGGCGATCGTGGTTTCTTCCAGTAGCAGGCTGACTCCTTTCTGCGTCATCTCGTTTCCCTGACTATCTTTGAGAAAATCTTGAAGATCTTGAACCTTTAGCAAATCTAACACTTGCATTGCTTCAATAATCCGATTTTGCTGGAGTAGCAAGTCGGCCAGCTTGCGATAATTGTCTGCAACCCTGGCAGTGTAGGTGGTTTGCAACTCGCGATCGAGTAGAAGTGTATCACGGCGAATCGCTTCACTAACATTGATCGATTGTTTATAAAACACGATAGCGAGTTCTGGCTGATTTTGTTTTCTCAAAACAGAAGCAATGTCTGCAAAATCAATTATTTCTCTCGGCTTAGATTTTATTTTCTGACTAATCGCTAGACCTTTTTGATAGTATTCAATGGCTTTAGAGTAGTTACCAAAGACTTCATAAATATTGCCCAAACCACTCAATGCATTTCTTTCACCCGCTTGATCCTTCACCATGCGGTAGATCGCTAAACTCTGCTCTCCATACTCAATTGCTTTCGTCTGCTTGCCGAGAGTACTGTAAATAGTACCGAGCCTAGCCAGCGTGTTTGCTTCTCTTTGCTGATCGTTGATTGCACGACGAATTGCTAAACTTTGCTCGTGATAGTCAATTGCTGTCGTGTACTCACCAAGTTTGTAATGAGCATTTCCTAGATACCCTAACATGCTTGCATGTATCATATGGGCTTGTGGCAGTTTAGGTCCCTGATGAGTGGGCAAAGCCTGCTTGTAATAACTAATCGCTTTGCGATAATCACCCAGGTCATCGTAAGCATTCCCCAGATAGGACAACACCGCCGCTTGCCTCAAGCGATCGCCATCTTTCTGCACAATCGCCAAACTTTTTTCATGATTTTCAATGGCTTTGGCATAATTGCCTAGGGTGCTATACATATGCCCCAAACTGTCTAGGGCCGCAGCCATATCCATGAAGTTATTATTAGCTCGCGCAGTTGCCAACCTTTGCTCCATCTGGGCAATTGCTTGAGTATAGTTGCCAAGCTGTTGTTGCGTGTACCCCAGGGAGCTTCTTAATGGGTCTTCGAATGTTTGAGCTGCATCTCCACGTTTACGTACAATTGCTAAAAGCTGTTCTTGAGTCTCCTCCGCTTTCGCGTAATTCCCGATTCTATAGTAAGCACTGCCTAATGCTTTCAAGACATTTTCTTCGCGATTTGGGTCTTGCAGTAGGCGCTGGATCTGCAATGCTTGTTCCCAGGATTGAATCGCGGCTGTGAATTGATTCGCTTGATTTTGTTGAAGTCCCTGTTGAAATAAGCCAAGAGCCTTGCCTCTAAGCACACTATAAGTCTCTTCGCGATTACCACGGGCCTCAAACATTAAACTGTTATCATTCAGTTTTTGAGCTAGTCGCACGGCTTGTTCTTGAACTTCGATCGCTTTAGCATAATTGTTAGCCCGTAAGTAAACGAATCCCAAATCTCCCAAAACTCGAACTTCTTTCGCCTGGTTATTATTTTTTCGATGAATTGCCAGGATTTTTTCTAATGTAGAGATCGCGTTAGCAAAATTACCATTGTTGGCGTGGCTCAATCCTAATCGATTCAGTACTGATAATTCCAGGGTTTGGTCTTTAATGGCACGGGCAATCGCCAAACTTTTCTCAAAATAGGCGATCGCTTTAGTATAGCTCCCCAACTCCATATGAGCGCGTCCCAAATTTGTGAGTGCGGCTCCTTCACCTTGAGAATCTTTAAGTGCTCGATAAATCTGTAAAGCCTTCTCCAGATGTTGTAACGCCGCTTCAGGCTCTCTAGATTCAACTTGTCTAATCCCCATTTGCAAACGAAGATCTGCCTCTGCTTTACGGTTTGAGATCGTTTGAGCAACTACAGGATAAGAAGTGCAAAGTAAAAGTGAAAAATTAAAAATAGACAAAGAACAAGCCAGGGACAAGAGTAGTAACAGCGAGGAAAGATAGTCACGAGAAGGCTGTTTATTATTTGTGGTGGGTATCATTTGGTTGACTGTCTGAGAGCGCATAGAGTAAGATTTCCTTCGCAAATTATTATTAGGGTATCTATCACTTTCCAACTTTCTCTTTCAGAGTCTTGCATCAGATTGTGTGGTCTAATTGAATAAACGGCTGCTGGATTATTTAAGAGTACGCTCCAGCTTTTCAAATTCTTCAAAGTAAAAGTTGGCCTTTTCAGCTTGTGAGAGAAACATATGCATAGTAGCTAACCTCGCTAACATCTCTAATTCCTGAGTGCGATCTTTGAGTTGTCTGGATAGGGTTAATGCCTGCTCAAAGTATGGGACGGCTTCTTTATATTTTTCTACTGCATAATAAAAATCACCTAATTCTACTAACACTTTTACTTCTCCCTGCCGATTCTTAAGTTGTCTAAAAATAGTCAGTGCTTTTGTGTAGTGACCAATTGCCTCTATCTCTGTGCCGTAGGCCATACCTAGATGCATGAGTGCCGTCGCTTCTCCATTACGGTCTTGAATTCCTTGGTAGATAATTACCGCTAGGCGGAAGATGTCCTCAGCGTCTGTAGAATAGCCCTTGTCGTACTTTTCAATGCCTTGCTGCAACAGTCGATCGCCCTCTGCTCTCCGATCCTGAGTCGTTTGGGCGATGGCAGGGTGGGGCAGCAGAGTCGGCGCGATCGGCAGAGCCAGTACCAGCGCCAACACGAGGAGTAAACCCCTTGACGGCTGGCTACTGGCGAATTGCTGCTGGTTCATGGGGCGGGGCATGGGCGAATGATCCTCACAACGAAATATCTGTACAATACACTTCCCTCTCAGCCAGGGGAACCGATGCAGGTCGCAAGGTTGTTGCCACTCATGACCATTCAGCGGGTTGTAGAATGAAAGGCAGCAATGAGTCCATTCCTGCCCAGAACTCAATGGGGCGATCGCCATGGTACAGACTGTTTCTCAAAAACTGAGCTTTGATGCGTTTATGGATTGGTATCCAGAAAACACCGAACAACGGTATGAACTGCATGAGGGTGTAATTGTTGAAATGCCAAAACCAAAAGGAAAACATTCCGAAATTGCCGGATTTTTGAATATCGAGTTGGGGATCAACATCCGTCATGGCAACTTGCCGTTTTTCATCCCCAGAGAGTGCATTGTGCGATCGCTCGATGGCGCGTCGGGCTATGAGCCGGATGTGATTGTGCTAGATCGGCAAGCGATCGCCACGGAACCGCGCTGGGCGAATGAGTCGATCATCACGATGGGGGCATCGGTGCGACTGGTGATTGAAGTGGTGAGCACCAACTGGCAGGATGATTACCTCACCAAACTGCGCGACTACGAGGCGTTGGGCATTCCAGAATACTGGGTGGTGGATTACCTGGGGTTGGGCGGACGCTTACACATTGGCTATCCCAAGCAACCCACCCTCTCGGTCTACAGCTTGGTGGAAGGGGAATACGAGGTGCAGCGATGGCGAGTCGAGGACACGATCGCCAGTCCCACTTTTCCCCACTTGCAGTTCCCCGTTGCCAGCGTCTTTGCAGCAGCGTGAACCGGATTTTACTCGGTTCGCCGATTAAAGTAAAAGTAAGCCAGTTAAGTAAATCACAAGGCTATCTTTGAGTCGTGAGTCGCACTTAACGTAGTGCTGAATGAAACTCAAACAATATTTTTAACTAACCACAAAATTTAGTCAGCCATAGTGCCATTGGTTTATCGGATACTTTCCAGAGAGAAACGATGATGCCAGGTACTCCAGTCATCAACAGCGATCGCCCCTTTCTGGCACTTAATCCCGGTAGAGCGGGTTTTTCGGTCAGTACCGACAGCCTTATTAAAAGAACCAGATTTACAAGCACTCTGAACGCTCTGAGCATTGCTTGAAATTGACGACTATGCTAGCTTGCTAAGTGGGTATTCACCTAACATATTCAGTCAAGAAAATTAATTACTTGTAGATTGAGTTAGCAGATGTAAACCCCTTGTGGGCGTTGGGCTTCGTTGATCTACTCAGCTTTTACCGTCTGCTTTTGATGATGCTCAGTTGGTTAAGAGTTTTGTTACTGTCTGCTATCGCCTGTATAGGATCCGATTGAAGTTTGCTTTGACTGGAAAATCTAGATAGAGAGACAATTGCAATATGAATATCACAACTTCAGTATTGGCAGCTGTTACGCTCGTTGGGTTGCGTGCAAATGCCGCTTCAGCCTTTTCTTTAATCGGATCAGAACTCGATGTACGCTTTGAACTTCAACAGACACCCACCAGCGATCTAATTATTGGCGGATTCCCTGTATCGGCGATTGTGAGCGAATCGCTCGTCGAGTTTCCCAGTGCCGGGAGTGGTATTCCGATTGATGGATTGCCAGGGATTGTTACTCTAGGTCCTGATATTGACGCAGGTGCAGATTACCTGGAAGTGAACTTTAGAAACGCTGGAACTGGCACACTTGCGAGCCTATTTCGGAATGATATTGTGTTCATATTCACAGCCCCCCTCGCCCTGCAAATTACCGGCGCAGCCATCTCACCAACCACCACACTGGGCTTAACGCCAAATCGGATCAGCTTTAGTGGCAACGAATTACGGGCAAATTTTAGCGGGTTACCGTTCACTCCGGACTCGGTTGCACGTTTAAACTTAACCACTGTTGCGATCTCTGACCCGGTTTCTGACCCCCATCCCAACGCCGATGCGGCGGCTGTGCCGGAACCCAGCACGATGTTGATGATGGGTGGAGCCGCCGCAATCGGGACTCTGTTGAAGCGTCGAAATCACTTACGGAAATCACAAGGGTAGAACCAGCAGCACCTCTACCATTCATCCTTGTGGGGAGAATTGACGACCATCAACTGTCGAGGTTGGCATGCGGCTATAGACGTGGCGATCGCTCACAGGTCATTTGCCGCGTGCCAAATCCATCTAGGGAGAAGCGGGTGATTCAGCCTCGCCAATTAGAGTAAACGCAGCCCAATTCAGCGGATCAGGATACTGTTTTTTAGTTGTGAGCATCGCCTGTCGTAATGCTTGAGCTTTGTCCGGCGATCGCTGCAAATTCTTGTAAAACTCGGTCATCAACAGCGCCGTCTGGTCATCCGGGACTTTCCACAGCGAGACGATGATACTGGGCACGCCAGCCGTAATCAGCGATCGCGATAACCCAATCACGCCATCGCCCGTAATTCTGCCGCGCCCCGTATCGCAGGCACTCAAGACCACGAGTTCGGCATTCAATTGCATATCCAGGATTTCGTCAGAAGTCAGCAAGCCGTCATTGAGTTGACCATTGCCAGTCGGAGCCAGGGCGATCGCTCCCGGCACTCCTAAGCCTTTGGTGTCATCCAGTAAACCATGCGTTGCCAGGTGAATAATTCTAGCGTTGGGCATTTGTTGAGCGATCGCGGTTTCGGTCGCCTGTGCTCCAGTAATCGCCTGGGTGTTGAAGAGTTCGGCGATTTCGAGTGCTTCCTGTTTGGCTCCGGGCAGATTCGACAGTTGCACTGGCGGATCGCCCACTCGTGTCACCACTTTCGGCATGACGGGATTGCCGACGATCAATGATTTTTGATTGGTTGATCGGCGAGCGGTCAGGCGATCGCGTTGTTGTCGCGTCAGTTCTAACACCTGAATCGAGGGTGCTGTCAGCATCGTATGCTTTTCAATCAACGGTTGATTGTTGGCATCCAGCAACGCCGGAAACGGCACCAGGAAGAGTTCATTTTGCGGAATGAAGATGACTCGTTGATTGGGATCTTTGGGCAGGAGAGAAGCGATCGGTGCAATCAAAAGTTGATGCAGTTGTTTCAGTTTTTGAGTTTGCTGCTCCCGAAGTTGCTGCGATCGCTCGGGTGACAACGCCACCGGAATATCAGACCGCCCCCTCGCCCCAATCATCTCTCGACTTTGATTAACCAGTGCTGCTAGAGAGGAATCTTGCTGTTGCCATAGGGGGATGAGATCGACTTGGCGAAACGTGATTTTCCCGCTTGGCTGAATGACCCAGATGTAAAGTTCAGCTTGGCGAAGGTCTCGTTTACCCTGAACATTAATTTGGTTATACAAAACAGAATATTGTACTAATGTCGCATTTTGCTGCTTTGCAACCTGCTGAATTTTCTCAATGTTGGGGAATTTAATGTTTGCTTGAATCGCTAATCTTTGTGCTAACAAATCGACAAATGCCCGTGATCGTCCTCTTTCTGAAATCTCTAGTGCCATGTTGGGCTTATTTCGCGCTACTAGCACGCGCTGCAACAAACGATAAGTCTGAACTTGAGTTTCAAAGATTGAGATCTTATTGGCATCATTACCTCCCAGACCACTTTGCCGAATTGATTCCAATACTTCAATACTTCTGAAGAGAGCTTCCTCAGATGCTTTCGCGTTTCCTAAACCGAAGAATGCCATTCCTAAATTATGTAGGGTAATGCCTTCCCGCTGTCGATCTTTGAATTCTTGAACGATCGCTAACTCTTGCTTCATCGATGCGATCGCTTCATCATAGTAATTTAGTTCAGCATAGGCCCGTCCGAACTCTCCCCAAATAACCGATTCGTTCTGTCGATCTTTACTTTCCCGCAGGGCTACCAGACTTTGTGCTTGATATGCTGTAGCTTTAGCATTGTTGCGTGTGTACAAATATGCGACACCTAATTTCCCTAAGGCAAGTCCTTCAGCACTTCGATCTCGAATTTTACGAGCAATCCCTAAAGACTGTTCATAATATTCAATTGATTTGGTGAAATTACTCAAAGCTAAGTGAACATCACCCAGATCAACCAACATTTTTCCTTCCCCACGTTGATCTCTTCTGCTGCGAGTGCTTACCACAGCTTGTCCAAGATATTCAATTGCTCTGGAATAATTGCTTAAAGCTCGATAAGCCAATCCCAAATTGCTTAAAGCGATTCCTTTTCCTTGTGGATAATCTAATCCCAAATCGCCTGCCGCAGTACCTTCTCTCAAACGGTCTTCAAGATATTGAATAATTGCTAAATATCGTTCATAATACTCGATTGCTTTGCCATAGTTACCCAGGTAGAAGTAGGTCGCTCCCAGAACAGACAAAGATCGCCCTTCTCCTACAAGATTTTGTCGTTTGCGGGCAAGTGCTAGACGTTGCTCTTGATACTCAATAACTTTGCCGTAATTGCTCATAGATAGATGAGCAACCCCCAATTGCTCTAAAGATAACTCCTCCAAAAAAGATGGAAGATTACGTGTGGAACGAGAAAGTTCGAGTACCTGTTGCCAAGTCTGAATTGCAGCTTCAAACTGCCCACTTTGAAATTGTTGAACACCCTGCCGCATCAAATCAAATATTTCTGGTCGTCGTTGTGAAATCTGTGGGTTACTCTTTGCTGGCTTTTGGGCAATTGCAAATTCTTCAAGAGTTAGTTTTTTCAGATCAGGGCTTTTAATTTCTCTAGCAGTAGCTACAACCTGTTGACTAATTTCTACTGCTTTTGTCGTGGTACCTAAACTAAGCTGTGCAGCGCCTAAATAAGCCCGTGAGTGAATTTCTCCAGAACGATCTTGAAGCTGTCGATAAAGGTCAAGCGGTTTTTCTAAAGACTGAGTGGAGGCTTGGTAGTAGCTATTTTGCCTTAACTTTATGCCTTCTCTTTCCAACTCAATTCCCCGTTGCAACAACCGATCGCCCTCGGCCTTGCGGGGGTCTACCGGCTGCGCGATCGCGGGTGCCACACCCGTCAATGGCACCACCGGAGCCACTCCCACCAGACCGGCCAGCAAGCTTGCCATTGCGATCTGCCTGACCATACTCATCTACCGTTCCTCCTCACGACTCATTCCACCGCATAGCCCGAAAATTGGCGCTTAAAAGTTGAGCGAAACCCCATCACACGCCGTCACCTTTACACAAAAACATTGGGATCAACGTTAAAAAATTCACCCAATGCCCGAATCTGGCTAACACTGAGATCTTGCTGCTGGTGCAGGATGCTTGTCACCAGTTCCTCTGACCCCAAGACAACGATCAGATCTGAGGGCTGGCATTGCTGCTGTTCCATGAGAAATGACAGCATCGAGAGTGGGGTAGCGGCTTTACCTGGAGCGTAATAATCTTGCTCAAATCGCTCAATCAGGATCACTAACAACTCATACAAAGCCGTTTCCTCTAAAGTGCGAGGCTGTCGGTGCATCAGGGCTTCCACCTGTTGCAAGGCTTGCTCATTTTCGGCTTCTGTTTGAATGACTTTAGGTTGATACTGAGTCAGTAAGGTAGCATAGCGATCGGGATTAAAAGTAAGGGTCATTTTTCCATTGCTCCTTATCGTATTCGGCATGAGTGAACACATATTTGATGTAGATCACCTGTCTTTCATAGTCAATGCTGACAATCAAACGATATTTATTGCCTTTGATGTTGAAAACGGTAAAGTTCCCGACTGCCTCGGCTGTTGGAAAAACCGCTTGAACCTCAATTAGGCTAGACCAGTCAGCTTTCTGAGCAACTTTAAACCAGTTGTCCAAGGTATCGCAACAATCAGCATGAGTTTCGCTATATTCACGCAATCGTCGATAGCTAATCACATGCATGGATCTCGCCTAGCTTCTGCCTGTTTATTTTAGACCAAATTGACAATCTTGTTCTGGACAGAGTCCTGCTAGGCTCAATAGCCCCAGCGATCGCTCTCAGCCTTGGACTTGATCATACTTTGGTCTTCACTCTCAATTTTGGAGAATGATTCAGACTACGAACGAATGAAGTTTAACCAGGTATTTGACAGAGTTTTGATTCTAGTTCTTGTTTGATTTTTTGTAACTCTGGTGATGGTTGCGGGATGGAGTAAATTTGTTGTAAGGCTTCGGCTTTGAGGCCGCGTTGAGTAAAGTAGTTGACTCGTTGCATGAGAATTTCTTCCTGAGTCAGTTTCACAGACCTTAAGCGCTGTTCAAACGATCGCAAGTTCTTGGTCATCTCCGTTCGTTCTTGAGCGGGCATCAGGGTAAACCGCACCGGGCGCAGGGGCGATCGCCGATTGGCATCAACAAAAAAGACCCATTCATAGGTTTTTCCCGGTTCTAACGCTTTGCCTGTATACGCTAACTGCTGGGTCGTTTGATTGGAGCCAGTCGCAGTTGCGCCCCAAAAGGCGGCATCGGCTCCCACCTGGCGCACGCCGATATCGCGGTAGTTGCCCTGCCAGACGAAGATCGGTGTGGTGTTCCACAACACGGCATTCACATCCGGCGTAATTAAGCACAGGTTAGCGGAGGGTCTGCCGCCACTATTGCCACCGCTGCCGCGATCCTTCGGCTCTTGACTGAACCAATTGAGGAAGACCGATTGCCAGCTTGAGCGGGGCCTCGCGATCGCCCCCTCGATCACCGGGGAGGTCAGCCACCAGCCCAGGACAATTAGCCCGGGGGGCAGCATCAGGAAGAACAAAGTCGATGAAAGTTTACGCATCACGATAGCGACTCCAGAAGTCGGGCAGTAGATAAGTACAAACGAGGGCAGAGGGTAATAGCCAGGGGAGCAGGAGAGCGGCAGTGAGATACAGTTGCAGGCTGAGTAAGCCATAGCTGAGGATGGCCAGGCCCAGCAGCAGGAGTCCCAGCATGGGTTGCAGTTGCCGCTGTTGCAAGTGGAGCAGGAGGGCTTTACCCACTAATCCGGCGAACAACACCAGCCACAGGTCGGGAATGGGGACGATCAAATGGTGGTTGAGAAAGTGGTGCGTCATGTAGGCATGAATTTCGCCTCCCGTGAAGAGTTCGTTGAAATCGCCCTGCTGCTGTCGCCAATGGGCGATCGCGGCAGGGAGCGTGGGATTGTCCTCGCCGACTCTGGTAATGCCCGCCTGATCGTAGCCACCGGGGGCGATGATGACGATCGCGTTTTGCAACGAGGCGCGATCGCCAGTCGGCAAAACGGCAGTCGGTGGTTGCAAAAATTTCCAGGCCGACACCGATTGATACACCTGCTGCGGGGGCAAGGAGAAATCGAGCAACGGTTGTAACCAGCGATGGCACAGCGGCTCCTCAGTCCAGGGATGACACAGACTGTAGGACAAAGCCGTGATGGGGTGCAATTTCATCCGTTGGGTGATCAGCGGTGCGCCAATTTCCTGGGTGTAGGCAGTGAACTGGGATGTGAGGGGGGCGGGACTTTGCAGGGTGGCGCGGGGCGGGGTGGCGCGGGTGGCCAGCAGGGATGGATTTTGCAGGTGGGCGGCGGTGGCCAAGAGGTAGGAGAACGGCAACAGGCGGGCATTTGACCAGGGTAAGGGCCGAATCCGCCAGTAGGGAGTCCACAAGTCGCCGGACAGACTCCAATGGGGAGAAACGATTTCTGGCCGCACGCCAATCCATTGCCCCGCTTTATTCTGTCTCGCGGCAAACACCAGCCAGCTCTGGTTTTGCGTCACGGCAGCAGCCAGCGATCGCCGCAGGTCGGCATCATGGGGTTGGGGCGTGTCTAACAAATAATCCAGCCCAATGACTCGTGCCCCCATCGCCGTGGCTCGATCAACCAACTGCGCCAGCACCCGCCGATCCATCGGTGAAACTGCCGAAATGCCCAGTTTTTGAATGGTTTGATCATCAATTTGGACGAGTAAAATCGGCGGCGATTGTCCCGCACTCAATTGTCCCGTCAATTGCCGATAGCGCGCTTGCACCACCAGCCGTTGCGCCAGGAGCCATTCCTGGACTGGAATGAAGAGACTCAAGCTGATGACAGCCGTGAGGGCGATCGCTTCGCGTTTAGTGGGGAGCCATTGTTTGAGTTGTTCCTGCCAGCCAAAGGGCTGGAGCCGAAATGGCACGGCATCAGGATGCCGAAACAGAGAGGGCACCAGGTAAGCAGACGGATAGGTGAGATTTTTATCTAACTTAAAAGACTGGCAAGTCGCCCGGAGCGCATCTTGCACATCTTGATACGTTGCTAATTGGCGCAGAAATCGAATGAGAAACTCTTGCGCGACTCGATTATGAATCGGTTCCCGCATAACTGCGACT
>JAIXVO010000241.1 GCA_027482985.1 Cyanobacteriota bacterium | reverse complement strand
TCCAGTAATCAATGTTACGGTGTCTAATGTTACGGTGTCTAAAGAGCATTACTGAGGAATTGCCCCGTTTCACATGCGATCAGGCAATTTTTGCCATCTACCTGAGATTTACTACCCATGTATCCAGTTAAACCTGCTGTGCTTGCCTTTAATCAACCTGTTGCGGCAGTTTGTGTGAGCGTCACCCAGGCTCCTAAGTCTGACTTGTTTGGCGCAGACAACGCGATCGCGGGGAACGCAGAACTGGAGGTAGCCCAGAATACCCCACCATCATTAGCAATTGAGCAGCCAGTTGTTGAGAAAACGCCACAAATGAGGTGGCAGGAACGCGCCACAATTTCCCGTGCCTATGCCAAAATTTTGCGGCAGGGTGGTAGCTTAGGCTAGCTCGGAATCGCTGAGGGGCTGATGGGTCTAGCGCTCAAGCCTGGTTACTGTAGGCCAGATACCAATCGACAAAGTGCTGTATCCCAGTTTCAATGGGGGTGACGGGGGCAAAGTGAATGGCCTGGACTAAGTCATCCACATCAGCATAGGTGGCGACCACTTCACCCGGTTGCATGGGCAAAAAATTCAGTTGAGCGGTTTGCCCTAATCCAGCTTCAAGCAACCGAATAAAGTGCATTAGTTCCACAGGGCGATTGTTGCCGATGTTATAGACCCGAAATTGAGCGGCACTGTTGAGGGGTTGATCCGCAGGCGACAGGGTGGCTAAACTTTGCTGCGGGGGCTGCTGTAGGACGCGGACGACCCCTTCGATAATGTCGTCGATATAGGTAAAGTCGCGCTGCATCTTGCCGAAGTTGTAGACATCGATCGCCTGTCCCGCTTGAATCGCTTTGGCAAATTTGAAATAAGCCATGTCGGGTCTACCCCAGGGACCATAGACGGTGAAAAAGCGCAGTCCCGTGGTCGGGATCTGGTACAGATGGCTATAAGTATGGGCGATCAGTTCGTTGGCCTTCTTGGTGGCGGCATAAAGGCTAACGGGAAAATCGGTGCGATCGCTGACCGCAAAGGGGACTTTCATATTCGCGCCATACACCGAACTGGAAGACGCAAACACTAAATGCTGGATGGGTTGCTGCCGACAGCCTTCCAGCACGTTGACGAAGCCGGAAACATTGCTGTCGATGTAAGTCCAGGGGTTTTGCAGGGAATAGCGAACGCCCGCTTGGGCCGCTAAATTTACCACCGCATCAAAGGTCTGATCCTGAAAGAGTTGAGCCATGCCCGCGCGATCGCTCAAATCTAAATACTGAAACGTGAAGTGGGGGTGGGGTTGAAGTCGTTCCAGGCGGGCTTTCTTTAAGGTCACCTCGTAATACTCATTCAGGTTATCAATACCGTAAACTTGCCACCCGTCAGTTAGCAGGCGTTGTGCCAGGTGATACCCGATAAAGCCCGCCACGCCCGTAATCAAAACCTGCATTTCCATCCTCCATCCACCACAGCAACATGGCATATTTGCCTATTCGGACTATTGTTAACCAAAATGGCAACTCGCGTGGGCAAGGCACGAGATTGACGAGTGCCAACAACCCCACTCGGTTTTGAGATACATTACTTTACGAAGCGTCTATTGCAGAACGCTCAGCCACGATTGATGAGTAGAGTGAGATACCGTTTGTCCTATGGTGAAATTTCGAGTTAATTTTCGAGCTATCGTTGCCCTTATTTTGGTTGTGGTCACGACTTTACTGTTGAATGTCGAGAGTGTGGCAGCGGCGAAAGTGAAGAAGCCCCTAACGTATACCCCCGATCAACTGGAACAACTGAGTGTGTATACCAGTGATTTACAGGCTATGCGCGATCGCCTGCCGGAATTAGGCACCTTGATTAACCAAAAAGATTGGATTTTTGCCCGTAACTTTATTCATGGACCCTTGGGCGAACTACGTATTCAGATGGCGAATGTCTCGCGCACCCTGTTGCTGGATGCCCAACCAGAGTCGCGGAAGCTGGCTAAAGAGGTGTTTGATGATCTGGTGGCGATTGATTTAGCGGCTCAAAATCGTAACTTTCAGGCAGCCATTAAAAAATATGCCGAAGTCTTGAAGGATTTTGATGCCTTCCTGTCCCTAGTGCCACCAGCCGCTCGCTCGACTCCAGCCGCTTAGGATGCTGCCTTGAGAGTCGTCATTATTGGGTGTGGGGTGGTGGGCGCCGCGATCGCCTACGAGTTGAGCCAGGTGCCGTCGCTCTCAGTAACAGTGCTGGAGCGCCAACCCCAACCCGCCCAAGCCGCTACCGGAGCGGCTCTGGGTGTCCTCATGGGCACCATTTCCCAGAAGCCGAAAGGTCGCAACTTACAAATGCGGCTAGTGGGAATCCAGCGCTATAACGAGTGGATTCCCCGGCTAACTGCGCTGACGGGGCGATCGATTCAGTTCAATCAACAAGGCATTCTGCGGCTTTGTTTTGAGGGGGAGGAGGTCGATCGCTGGCACACCCTGGTCAACCTTCGGCAAACTCAGGGGTTGTCGTTGGTGTGGTGCGATCGCGCCGAACTCGCCCAGCGGTATCCCCACCTCAGCCTGGAGCGGGTGATCGGCGGGGTGCATGCGCCCAGTGATCGCCAGGTTGATCCCACTGCCCTGACACTGGCATTGGTGGAGGCGGCGACGTTGCAGGGGGTGACCTGCCACTTTCAGCGAGCAGTCACGGCGATCGCGATGACAGACCGGGGGGTGCAACTGCAAACTGCTCAGGGTGAGCTATTGGCGGATCGGCTAGTAATTGCGGCGGGAGTCGGCTCCACCCCCCTCCTGCGAGACCTGCAACTGCCCACCGAAATTCGTCCGGTGTTGGGGCAGGCGGTGCGGCTGCGGGTGCCACAAGCTCTCGGACAGCCGGATCACCAACCTGTGATTACTGGGGACGATGTGCATCTGGTGCCGTTAGGGAATCACGAATACTGGGTCGGGGCAACGGTAGAATTTCCGACGGCGGAGGGAGTTTCGCTGCCCCCTGCTGTCGATTTGCTGGCAACGGTGATGACTCAGGCGATCGCCATGTGTCCTGCCCTGCAAGCGGCCACCCAACTGCATCACTGGTATGGCCTGCGTCCGCGCCCGGAAGCCCGCCCCGCCCCCATCATTGAGCCTCACCCCACTCACCCCGAAATCATTCTGGCGACGGGGCATTACCGCAATGGGGTATTACTGGCTCCAGCAACCGCGCAGCAAGTCCGCGAATTGCTGCTGGATTAAGTTGCCGCGACAGTGCGACTGGCTTGACTATCATGAGAACCCAAAGAGGAAGAGAGCACACATGGCTTTCACGGCATTTGTGACGGGTGGGACAGGGTTTGTTGGGGCGAATTTGGTAAGGCTCCTGTTGGCTCAAGGCTGCCAGGTGAGATCGCTGGTGCGTCCTGGAACTCGCTTGGACAACTTGCAAGGACTGCCGATTGAACTGGTGACAGGCGACTTGCGTGATCCCGAACTGGCAACGAAGATGACAGGGTGTCAGGCCGTGTTCCATGTAGCGGCGCATTATTCGCTCTGGCAAGCTGATCGCCAGCAACTCTACGACTCCAATGTGTTGGGCACACGTCATGTCCTGGCAGCAGCCCGACAGGCGGGGGTCGAACGAACGGTCTACACTAGTTCGGTGGCGGCAATTGGAGTCAAACCACAGGCGATCGCCGATGAAACTTACCAAAGTCCCGTCGAGAAGCTGATTGGGGCATACAAACAATCGAAATATTGGGCCGAGCAGGAAGCGGTGCAAGCGGCGCAGGGCGGGCAAGACGTGGTGATTGTCAACCCCAGTACCCCCATTGGGCCGTGGGATCTGAAACCAACCCCCACAGGGGATATTGTGGTGCGCTTCCTGCGGCGACAAATGCCGTTTTATCTGCAAACAGGGCTCAATCTCATCCATGTGCAGGATGTGGCCTGGGGGCATTGGCTGGCATATCAGAAAGGGAAGACGGGCGATCGCTATATCCTCGGCCACCAAAACATGCCCCTTCAGGAGCTGCTTAAACAGTTATCAGCATTAACCGGATTGCCCGCCCCAACGCGATCGCTCCCCGCCTGGATTCCGCTCTCAGTGGCCTGGGTGGATGAAACGGTGCTGGCTCCCCTGGGTAAACCGCCCTCGGTGCCGCTGGATGGCGTGCGGATGGCGGGACAGTTCATGTACTATGACGCGACGAAAGCTGTGCGAGAATTAAGCCTCCCCCAAACTCCCATTGTGACCGCCTTGCAAGATGCCGTAGAGTGGTTTGTAACTAAAAATTACGCAGCCGTGAACAGGTAATCTGGCGATCGGTTAGGCTCTGGTAACAGGGCAGCTTCACGCGGGGCAACCCCGTTTCCATCCGATTTCCTTTTCATTCATCGAGGAGTGGTAGACATGGCGATTCAGTTTCAGCAAGCCCTGGAAATTGGCAAATACATTGTGGCGCAGCGGCTTAAGGGGCGCAAACGCTATCCCTTGACCCTCATGCTAGAGCCGCTATTCCGGTGCAACCTGGCCTGCTCTGGCTGCGGCAAAATTCAACATCCCACCGAAATTTTGAAACAGAATTTGTCGCCTGCCGACTGTTTTGCGGCGGTCGAAGAATGTGGTGCGCCCGTTGTCGCCATTCCCGGTGGTGAACCGCTCCTGCATCCCCAGATTGATGAGATTGTGCGGGGCTTGGTGGCTCGCCGGAAATATGTCTACCTCTGTACCAATGGCATTTTGTTGGAAAAGAGCCTAGACAAATTTGAGCCGTCTCCCTACTTCAGCTTCAGTGTCCACCTGGACGGCTTACGGGATTTGCATGATCAGTGTGTCGATCGCAAAGGGGTGTTTGATACCGCTGTGCAAGCCATTAAAGCCGCGAAAGCAAGAGGCTTCCGGGTCACGACGAACACCACCATCTTCGAGGGAGCTAATCCCCAACAGATGCAGGAGTTTTTCGATTTTGTCGCCACTCTGGGCACTGATGGCATGATGGTGTCACCGGGTTACAGCTACGAATGGGCACCGGATCAGGAACATTTCTTGAAGCGGGAACAAACCAAAGCCCTGTTCCGCGAAATTATGGCACCCTACCGCGCCGGGGAGAAAAACTGGAATTTCAACCACAATCCCCTATTTCTCGACTTTCTAACGGGCGAAAAAGATTACGACTGTACGCCGTGGGGGATGCCCAGCTACAGCGTTTTAGGCTGGCAGAAACCCTGTTATCTCTTGAATGAAGGGCATTACCAAACCTATCAAGAATTGCTGGACAACACCGATTGGAGTCAGTACGGACGCAAGAGTGGCAATCCCCAATGTGCGGATTGTATGGTGCATTGTGGCTATGAACCCACGGCGGCGGAAGATGCCATGAACCCGCAGAACATCACGCGATCGCTGGGTGCTGTGTTTAGCTTCAGCCGCTAATTTCGGGGGTGTCGCGATGCGCTGAATCAGGGGGCGGGACTGGGATTATCTGCGCTCAAGGCGACTCCCACACGGGTTGTCAATCTCGGCAGTCCCGCTATCGTGCTGCTTTTAGGCTCAAACGAATGGCGATTTTGACAATTCAACTCACATTTCTCATATCGGTTTGTGACTGAAATCATTCGCATTTCAGGTGCGCTACTACACGCTTTTACCCCTAAAAAATACGCAATTCAGATGTCTTTAAAAACGATCCCAAACCAGCGCGATCGCGGTGTCTTGCGGCTCCCATTCAGGCTATCTTTGCGGAATTGATCCTGGGATCGATGAAGTTCAAACCGACCCCCTGAGAGTGAGGGCGTGACTTTTTCATTGCAATCGAAACGGATTGCGGTATATTTAGTGCCAACCTGGTGTAGTGACTATGAGGAGTGAAGCAATGCAGTTGTGCAAGAGCGCGTTAGAGGTATTGGAGGAGACAAGCCGGACATTTTTTATACCCATCAGTCGCTTACCATCAGGACTCCAAGAGGCGGTCGCGTCCGCTTACCTCTGTATGCGTGCGATCGATGAAATTGAAGACCATCCAACCCTAGATGCGGCGTTAAAAGTAAAACTGCTCAAACTGATTAGTCTGACGCTCCAGTCTGCGACCCAGGAATTTACCCCCAGTGACCTAGCCGCCCCGCTGTATGAGTATAAAGACCTGATCCCAGAAGTGTCTTACCGAGTGGGCGAATGGGCGCTGCTGGCTCCTGATAGCATTGCCCCGCGAGTTTGGGATGCCACTGCTGCAATGTCCGATCGCATGGCGCATTGGGCGGACATCAACTGGACGGTTCAGAATGAACACGATTTGAATCAGTATACTTTCAGCGTCGCGGGTGCCGTGGGCTTGCTGTTATCCGATCTGTGGGCCTGGTATGACGGGACGCAAACCAACCGCCTGCACGCGATCGGGTTTGGGCGCGGCCTCCAGGCAGTGAACATTCTCCGCAACCATACCGAAGATTTAACTCGCGGCGTAGACTTCTATCCCACGGGTTGGACGAATGAGCAAATGCAAAATTACGCCCGTCAAAATCTCGCGATGGCGGATGCTTACACAGCGGCACTACCCATTGGTCCCGCCTTAGACTTCTGTCGCATTCCCCTAGCGCTGGCTCATGCGACTCTAGATGCGCTGTCTCAGGGAGAAGTGAAATTAAGTCGCAGTATGGTGATGAATTTGGTCACACAGTTAACGAGTAGCCCTGTGTAGCGAGCGGGTCAGTGTTATCCAGCGAACAGGGACGTTCTGTAAAGCGTCCCTATCTTGCGTTCGGGGTTGAGTCGTGACGCTGCACCTTCGCCCTTACCGACTACATACCTTCGATCTTACTGCGATACATGTCAGCGGTGAGCGCATCATCCAGTTCTCCGGCATCCTGAATCCGGACTTTCAGGAACCAGCTATCGCCATAGGGATCATCCCCAATTTTCTCCGGTTCATCAATCATGTCGGAATTGACTTCGATAATCGTGCCCGTAATGGGGGCGTACAAGTCTTCCACGGCTTTCACCGATTCGATCGTGCCAAACCTTTCGCCTTTCGTGATCGCGTCACCCATCCCTGGCAGGTCGAGAAACACGATATCCCCTAACTGATTGATAGCAAATGCCGTAATCCCAATGGTCGCAATGTCGCCATCAAGTCGGGCGTATTCGTGCGAGTCGAGATATTTCAGATCGTCTGGATAGTCCAAAGCCATGAGAAATCCTTCAAGTTCAAGTCGAGGGGAAGATTAAATCCTCCCTCATTACTCATACCCTAAAATCCTCTATTTCTGACGACGGTAAAAGGGTTTTTTGACAATTTCCCCTGGAAATTGTTTACCCCGAATTTCCACCTCAAGCGGCTGTCCGGGTTTAGAGTACGGCACTGGGACATAGGCGAGGGCGATCGCGGTGCCTAAAGTCGGGGACAGCGTGCCACTCGTCACTACGCCCACCGTTTCGCCACCGACTAACACTGGATAGCCATGCCGTGCAATATTGCGTCCCTGCATTTGCAGTCCCACTAAGCGCCGGGGCACCCCATCCCGTTTCTGTTGCACCAAAATCTCACGCCCGATAAAGTCACCCACTTGATCGAGATGCACCAACCAGCCTAAGCCAGCCTCCAGCGGGGTCGTCGAATCGTCAATATCTTGCCCGTACAACGCCATTGCCGCTTCTAACCGCAGGGTGTCACGACAGCCCAAGCCACAGGGCACCACGCCTGCCGCTAACAAGGCTTGCCACAGTTCCACCCCTGTCTCCGGGGATACCATCACCTCAAACCCATCTTCGCCTGTGTAGCCTGTGCGCGCGAAGAAGCCAGGTTGCCCCAAAATGGTGCCCTGGAGATGACCAAAAGGAGCGATCGCGGTGATATCTTCTTCAACTAAAGTCTGAAGTTGGGCGATCGCGTCGGGGCCTTGCACGGCAATCAGGACATCGGTCGAGTTGTCCTCCAATTCCAGGCTATTGGTATCCAAATGATTCAGAAGCCAGGTTTTGTCTTTTTGGGTTGTGCCAGCATTGACGATCGCCACCCAGCATTGATTCCCAGCGGCATCTAGCCCTTGATTGTAGAAAATCAGGTCATCAATGATGCCAGCGTGGGCATTCAGGAGGACGGTGTATTGGGCTTGTCCCGGTTGCAGGCGACTGAGATCGGAGGGCACCAGCGCTTGTAACTGAGCCAGGACATTCGCCCCACGAAACCGGAATTTGCCCATATGGGAAATGTCAAACATTCCCGCTGTGGTGCGGACGGCTTGGTGTTCGCGCGTGATGCCGCTGTACTGCACGGGCATCTCCCAGCCCGAAAACTCAGTCATGCGGGCACCTAAGTCTTTCGACAAACGATAGAGGGGAGTACGAGCCTGGGAGGTGCTAAGTTCGGTCACGGGAGTTGCAACTAAGAAGGACTCCCTTCATCTTATTACTGCGGGTTGCCAGGAAAGACAGCGCGATGCTCTAGGCCAAGAGCACGATCAAAATCAGGAAACCAAAGAGCGAAAATCCGGTTCCCGCAAAAACACCCAGAATGGATTTATCCACCACGGGATTGAGCGTGTCCAGTGAAGCGGATGGGAGTTTGGGTTGGGATTGCATAGCTTTTACCTCTGAAGATCGGATACGTTGCGATTGCCCTCATCAAAGGGGATGGAGTGTTGTCTTTCTATATCTTTATTTTTCCCACGTCTTGACAAAATCCACATGACCCCCTTGGGTTAATCCGGTTGGGAGAATTTTCGCCCAAAGGTCATTATCCCACTCTGTCCGAAGTCTCACCGATCTCTTAATTTTTGTGGTCAACAATTTTCACAACAATTTGAGTTGCTTGTCTTCAACAGGGGGCGGACTTTCCCGATCATCCCCTGCAATGGGCAGAAACTCAACCGCTTCCTGCGTCAGTAACCCCTGCGCTGCCTGCAAAATATCGGCCTGGAGTTCCTGTAAATCATCGCGATTGGCAAGATAGCAGTGCAAGGCTTCCAGGGGATCAAGTTGATGCGCTACGTCTAATTCTGGAAGGCGCGATCGCCCCTGTTCGCTTACTAGTTCGGCCTGAATGGTGTAGGTATGAGCCAGCGCCAGGACTTCATGAAGGGCGATCGTCGGAATTTGCTCTAATTGTTCTGCCCGAAAATAATAAATTAACCGCACCACGGCAGCTTCGATCAGCTCCGGTTTGAGCGCCGCCAGCAATTTGCGTTCTGGATCTTGGCTCTGGGTCAAATCAAGTTCGATCGTGCGGAAGGGGCGGACGGGTAAGGGACAAAATTCAAAGCGGGTGTCATCCTTTTGCAAGTCCACCAGCACATAGCCTTTGTCTTCTTTTTCCTCACTGAAGTCAACCCGCTCAATACTACCGGGATAAACCACGGGCGGTTGCTCGCACAACACCTGATGCCGATGCACATGGCCCAAGGCTACATAGTCGAAACAGGGACGGGCAAGTAGCGTCATCGGCAGGGTAAAGCCTTTGCCCACGGCCAGAAATCGTTCTGCGCCAAACATGGCGGTATCTACCATGGCATGAGCCAGCAGGATGGTGGGCAGCGTCTCATCGAGTTGGCGAATCTCACCTTCCAGGGCGACCCGCAGGCGATCGCTCAAGACTTGATTGACATCGCCCATCGACATCCCTTCGACATCGGGACGGGTAAGTAGGGTGGAACGGGTCAGCCAGGGTAATGTCACCACCTGCACCCAACCCTGCCGTGTTTGAATCCGGTGCGTTTCCAGGCGATCGCCCACGACAAAACCGGGAACTCCCAAGGTGCGGTAGATACACAAACTGGCACCGCCCTGCCCTTGGGAATGTTGATCGTGATTGCCCACCAGCAACACGGTGGGGATGGCAGCATCGGCTAAGCGCCGAAACTGGCTGGCAAAGGCTTGATGCACATAGGGGGGCGGCGTGGCATCGGGAAAGGCATCGCCGCCGAATAACACCAAATCGACGGGTTCTGATAGGGCGCGATCGATGCACTGTCCTAGTGTCTGAATGAAGTCTTCCAGCCGCGTATTCAGTCCCGTTTCAGGGTTGACGCGTCCGTGGGAGAAGCCACTCCCCATGTGAATATCAGACAGATGCAAGACTTTGATCATGAGTCACCCTCGCCGCACGTGCTGCCCACCAGTGTATAGTACTTCTGTATGAGGTGGCGGTGGCACAGGCAATTGGGGACTGATCAAAAAACAATGTCTCTGGGGAATGGTGAATGGCCGTTACTGGTTTCCAACTTAACCGGCATTATTCATGAGGTTTGCAGAAAGTCCGTAAAACCCTCAGTGCGTCAGCTATCCCAAGATTGCTCGAAACAACAGTCTGGATTTCCGAGTGTAGGGGCACCTCTTGTGGGTGCCCTCATCACCGTGGGTCAGCACAAGACCGCCCCCTACGGCTCCACAGGTGATGAATTATTCAGGTTAAGCTAAAACTTGGGTTGTCAAGGCTTTGGGCATGGTCGCAGTTGCTTACCCTTGACCTTAGCGCGGAGCGACTTGAGAACACATTGGTCTGGGACTAGCGCGAGCCTCTGACTCAAACCACAATTCTGGGCTTGGGTGGCAGCCCCCCCAACCCCCCGAATTCAGGGGACGGCTGCGTCCCCGTTCGGCTGAGCGCTCAGGTCGAAGCCCGAACCCCCTCCAGAGGGCAACGCTGGGGCTTCGCATCAATCCTCTGGTGGTGACGTTGTTGAGTTGATCTCTGGCAGTAAGCTTAAGTTGAAGTAAATAATGGCCATTCGCCCCCTACAGCAGAAGGTTTTGACGACCTGGAATCCGATTTGACCGCAGATTTGTTACTTGCGAATCATCAGCTTGCGGGTCAGGGCGCGCAGGGGGCGATCGCCCAGGAATTGGCGGAGCAACAAGATCGCACTGGCATTACCCCCGGCAGGATACCGCAAGCGTTTAGAGCCGTCCGTCGCGGCGCGGTAGATGACTTGGGCAGTGACACTGGGGGGTGATCCGGCATCCGCGGCACTGTCAAGAGCGGCTTTGACTTGGGCGGTGAAGGTGTCGTAGGCGGTGAGTCCAGGTTGGCTGGCAAAGGTGGCCGATCGCCCATAAAAGTCGGTCTTGATGGGGCCAGGTTCGATCAGCTTGACGCGGATATTGAAGGCTTCGAGTTCGTATTGCAGGGCTTCCGAAAAGCCTTCGACGGCCCATTTGGTGGAGTTATAGAGGCTGTAGAGGGGGAAGGCCATGCGTCCGCCGATGGAGGAGACGTTCATAATGACTCCCGATCGCTGGGCGCGAAATTGGGGCAGGAGCGATCGCGTCATGTCCATGAGGCCAAACACATTAGTCGCGAATTGGCGTTGCACTTCTGCTGGCGTACAGGCTTCAAACGCGCCAATCAAACCGTAGCCTGCATTATTGACCAACACATCGATCGCCGATACCTGTTGTAAGACCGTTTGCACCGTGGTTTGGATTGCCGCTGGATCGGTGACATCTAAGGGCAGGCACAGGACATTAGGTAAGGCTGCTAACTCTGGTACTTTTTCCGGCGATCGCATCGTGGCGATGACTTGCCATCCTTGCTGCTGAAACAGTTTGGCGGTTTCATAGCCAATTCCAGTCGAGGCACCCGTGATCAGTACGGTTTGCGGCATTAGGATCGACCCTGGTTGCGGACACGACTCACAGGCTCTGAATCCCCTGTACCGCTGGGCGTTGTCAGGGGTTCATCGCCAATATTGGGATACCCCTCGTCATGCAGCGGATTGTAAATGACATCATGTTCAAAGACGTACGCCCAGGTTTCCTTCCGCGTCCAGTTCGCCAGGGGATTCACCTGTAACCGTTGAGCCGGATCTAGCTCAAAAATGGGCATCTGACTGCGGTTGGGAAATTCTTCTCGCCGTCTTCCCGTGATCCAGGCGATCGCTTGTAGGTCGGTCAGTCCCCGTTGCAGCGGTTCTTGGCGGGTGAGTTGGAAGAAGCGATCGCGGTCTTGCCGCCACAGTTCTGGGCCATACTTCGCGGCAAATGCCTCGCGAGTCTTCACCTTGGGCACTTGATACACTTGCAAATTCAGCCGATACAGATCGGTTGCCGCTGCGACCAGTTCCAGGGTTTGAGGGAAGTGATGCAGGGTATCCAAAAATAGGACGGGCACCGGCTGGGTCGGTCGCAGATCGCGGTACAGCAAATCTGTGATCAGCATGTCATCGACATTGAAGGCGCTGGTTTGAACTAGCCCAGTGGGGATATTAAACGTACACCAGGCCAGAATATCCTTCGGGTGAGCCTTCTCAAACCGCTGATTGAGTTTCTTCAAATCGAGGCGGGCAGGCTGGGTTAAGGGTTCAATGGATTGGGTCATTGTTGACTTCGAGAAAGCTCCAATCATCTCCTCACTACCATACCGAAATGCGGGGACGCACAATATGAAGTCCGGCGAGAAGTCGGGCGAGATCCGGTGTAGGGTGGAGAAATTCTCAACATCTCACGGTTGCGGCATCTATGCGACTCATTCTCTACAGCAAACCGGGCTGTCATCTCTGTGAAGGACTGGAGGAAAAACTGCGCCAGGTTCAGAGTGTCCCGATCGCGCTGGAAATTCGCGATATTACGACGCGGGAGGATTGGTTTCAGCAGTTTCAGTATGAGATTCCGGTGGTGATGATGGGAGAGGAAGGGAAAGAAGGGGAGGAGTTAGGCTTCGACGGGAGCGCTCAGCCGAACGGAGGGAGGAGTCAGGAGGCGGGGGAGGCGGGGCATTGGGTGCGGTTGCCGAGGGTGTCGCCGAGGGCATCGATCGCGCAGGTGGAGCAGATGTTACAGAAATATTGGTCTGATCCCGCACAATAAGAGGTGCATTTGTGAGGAGACGCTGACATGAAACTGAGAGAGTTACTGGCTGCGATCGCGGATTTGGCGCAATGGTCGGAGCATCCGGCGTTGGATCAGGAGGTCAAAGGACTGTCTACGAATTCGTTGGCGTGTCAACCGGGGGATGTGTTTATAGGGATGCCGGGAACGCGGGTGGATGGGGGCGAGTTTTGGCTGGGGGCGATCGCGGCAGGGGCGATCGCGGCGGTGGTGTCTCCGGCGGCTCTGGCGAAAGCGCAGACGCAACTTGCCAGTCAATCACCCATGCCATTACTGATTGCGGCGGACAATCTGGCGATCGCCTGTGCGCACTTAGCGACAACCTTTTATGGTCAGCCGACACGCCATTTGCAACTGGTGGGCGTGACTGGGACGAATGGCAAAACGACGACCACCCATTTAATTGAGTATTTACTGGACGCAGTGAACAAACCGACGGCGCTGCTGGGCACGCTCTATACGCGCTGGCCGGGATTCCAGCAGACCGCCATCCACACCACGCCGTTTGCGGTGGAGTTGCAGCGCCAGTTTGCAGCGGCGATCGCGGCTGGGTGTGAGTATGGCGTGATGGAAGTGAGTTCCCATGCGCTGGCTCAGGGGCGGGTGTTAGGCTGTCAGTTTGCCGTCAGCGTGTTTACCAACCTGACCCAAGATCACCTCGACTTTCACCGCGATATGGAAGATTATTTCGCCGCGAAAGCACTCTTATTTAATCCCGATTATTTGCAAGGCCGCGCCATCATCAACTTGGATGATCCCTACGGTCAGCGGTTAGCGAGTTCCCTGCCCAGCGATCGCGTCTGGACCTACAGCACCCAGGACGACACCGCAGACCTGTGGACGGGGGATTTAATCTACGGCGCAACCAGTGTTCAGGGCACCCTCCACACGCCAATGGGAGAGGCCGCTTTTGTGTCGCCGTTAGTGGGGCAATTTAATCTGGCGAATTTACTCGCTGCCGTCGGAGCCGCTCTCAGCCTGGGCGTAGATTTAGCCACTATTGTCGCCGCCTTGCCGAACTTTAACGGCGTACCGGGGCGGATGGAACAGGTGAAAGTCTCACCGACGCAAGACATTAGCGTGATTGTGGATTATGCCCACACGCCCGACAGTTTAGAGAATTTGCTGAAAGCCGCCCGTCCGTTCATCTCTGGGCAAATGATTTGTGTGTTTGGGTGTGGCGGCGATCGCGATCGCACCAAACGTCCGCAAATGGGTCGGATTGCCGCCACCCTTGCTGATGTCGTCTACGTCACCTCCGACAATCCCCGCACCGAAGACCCCCAGCGGATTTTGGACGACATCCTGGCAGGCATTCCCGCCACCGTCCACCCCTTCGTCGATGGCGATCGCGCCGCTGCCATCCACGCCGCGATCGCTGCCGCCCAACCCGGTGACGGCGTTCTCATTGCTGGTAAAGGCCACGAAGACTACCAAATTCTCGGCACCGAAAAAATTCACTTCGACGATCGCGAACAGGCGCGGGAGGCGTTGGGGCGGAGGGCGTGGGAGGAATGGGAGGAATGGGAGGAATGGGAGGGAGAGGGAGGGAGGGGAGGCAGGAGGCAGAAGCAAAAGAGAAGGCACTAATATACTTCACGCACCAAAACCGCCCTCACCCCCGCCCCCTCTCCCAAAATGGGCGAGGGGAGAAAGATTGGATTAGTTCCCCTGCTCCCGCTCTGGGAGCAGGGGTGAGGGGATGAGGGCAGCTATTTTGGCGTGTCAGGTATGTTAATGCCCAATGTCGCTTCCCTGTTGATACTAAAAAAATGAAGCTGACTTAATGAAAGATAATCAGCCGTCTTTTTGTAGAGATACGATCTGAGACTGAGATTGCACCAAAGCGGTAAGTAAGAGGGCTGATTTAAACGTAGGATGGGTTAGCGGTAGCGTAACCTATGCGGACATTGGATCAAGATACAAAACCCAACCCACGACAGCCTCATATTTAATTGAGCCTTCCTACTTAGTCCTCAATATTCAAACTTTAAAAGTGAAATCTGTTATTCAAGTCGCCGACTCTGAGATCTTACTCATCTCATTAATGCCATTTCTGCGAATACCTTCAGATCTACTTCTGGGAATACTTTGTTTAGCCTGTTTACTGGACTGAAAAACTTGCAAAACCGAGATGGCATCCGACCCAACAGTCCCGCGCAACTCCGACTGCCCGAAGGAGTCAGGGATATTTGTTCTGATTGACTGACAGAACCCTCGAAAGTCCGATGCTTGCGTAGATTGGGTTGGCAACAGTGAAACCTGGCAAAACCCAGGCCAGTGTTGGATTTCACGCTGTTCAACCCAACCTACAAAGAAGATTTCTCAATCAATCAGGCTCTTCTCTTTGAATCGATTAAAAGTAATAGCGGTAATGTGTTTAACTCTATGCCCTAATCAGTCTACAGTCGCAGCAAAGTGGAACCAGGTTCGCTGCGATACATCGAGTGGAAGACTTTGTTAAGTGCAGGAATCTGGCTAATACGAGCATCCTACTGATCTGCTACTTAGTGATAGAACACCAGATCAGGGAACTTCAGGTAAAAAAAATCCCTACTCACACTAGGTGGCAGGGGACAAGATGAATCAATCCATCAAAAATATGGGGCGATCGCCAGGCTTAGCGCGAACCCATGTATTGATAAAAATAATACGTTGCCATTGGGATGACCGTGGCGGCAATCAGGAAGCCGATCACCCAAACGGTGGCATTACTTTTCTGGGTGTCTTCCTTAGTGGCAAAGGTACCTTCCACCATGACATCATCTTTCAACTGGGGTGCACCCGGATCGGGGTTACCAGAGAGGACAGCCACTAGGCGATCGCTCGCTCCTAGCACCGCCAGATTGTACTTATTACCTTCCTTCAGGGGAATCAACACATTTTCCTGGGCTACACTGGTCGCGATCGCGTCTGACATCGCCGCTTTCACCTTCTCGCCAGTGCGAATCCCCGTGTTGTTGGTGACATTATCCAGCACCAGTAACACCTGATTGGCTTGGTCTTCCGGCTCTGGGAACCAGCGCTGAAACAACTTATCGGTAAAGCCCTGGGCGGTTTCTTCGTAGTCCAGGCGGTGAATCGTGACTACGCGCACCTCATAGCCCGTCTTCTGCGCCAGATCCGCAAACAGGGTGCTGAGTTTCCCTTCGTTACTGCGGCTGATCACTTCGGCTTTGTCCACGACCCAGGTTTCTTCGTCCAGGGGTGGCATTTCGTACAGACTGGTGGCATGAGCAGGCGCGATCGCCCATTGGCTCAGGCAGCCACAGAGCAGGATGGAAAGCACCCAGCGAGATAACGGGTGCATCCAGGATGATGCGGTTTGGAGGAGCTTTCTCATAGAAGTCACTTTTTGCAAACTTATTCCTCACAAATATTACGTTGATCCCTGGGGTTGTGCAATTTCGCGATCGCCAACGACCTGAGAGTAGTGTAAACTTTTATTAATAAATCTTCTCAAATCTGGATACTCCTATGGCCTCTTCAAGTGGTTTTGGGCAACCCAAACAAGCCAAAAAAACATCTAAAAATACTGAAAAACGGGCTGCAGCGTCGAAGCAGTACGACCAGATGAAGGCGGATGGGATGCCGGAGTTTAACGTTTTTGTGCGAGTGAAGGATAAGAAGAGCTGGTTCCCGATTGGGTCGCTGGCGGTGAACCGGAGTAACCAAATCAGTCGGGCGATTTATCAGCAGGAAGCGGAATTATTGCAAGGCGCGTTTCGCCTGTTTCCGGTGCTCCGCAAGAGCCAGAACAATTTGGAATACGGCTATCGCTTGAAGGAATTTCCTGATGAACCAATTCAGTTGGCGGTGCCGCCGTCTGCCATGCCTGGCAATGCCATCCAGAATCTAGTCGGGCAAGTGCAGCAGGGGCTATCCGGGTTATTTCGGAAAAAAGTTTGAGTTTCGCGCAGGCGGAATGAAGGCAGGACAACTTTAAATTGGTTTGAGTTGCGGTTGCTCAACCTGAAATTTTGGTGCGGACTTGGCCTGCGGCAGCACCATGTTTGAGCCGTCACTATGGCTATGGTCGCATGTCAAACTCCTGCTACATCACCCTGTAGTTCCGCATCATCATGGCGTTTAGTATTGAGTTTTGAGCTTTTTCCTGAAACCGCGATCGCGATCGCGAAGCGGGTAAGGTTGGCGATTGTTGACAATGCCCCCATTACCGGAGATCCTAGATCAGCAATAAGCCATAGTGCCGATTTAGCTGTTATCCCATTCTGCCGATTGCGCTGTAACGTATGGCAATTTCCAGTCCATTCAGGTCATCTTTTTCCTCCGCTCAGCGCTACTGGGATCTGCTCCGCGTCCTAGTGCGGCGCAACCTGAAGGTGCGGTATCGGGGATCCTTTTTGGGCCCTTACTGGTCTTTGTTGAACCCGCTGATTATGACAGTGCTATATGCTGCCATTTTTGGGCGGACGTTTGCCTCTTATTATGACAACTCTCTGGCAAAGTATGTTTTAGCGGCGTTCACTGGGTTGATCGTAATCAACTTTTTTTCGGCAGCGACGACTCAAGCCCTGACTAGCATTGTGGCGAATGGGGGATTGCTGAATAAAGTCCGGTTGCCCACCAGCATTTTTCCGGCTTCGGTAATTATTGCCAATTTTGTGCAATTTTTGATTGGTTCGATGCCACTCCTGGTGCTGGTCACGCTAATTACCTCTAAAAACCCGCTCCATGTATTGGTGTTAATCGTTCCGGTGGTTTCCTTGCTGCTGGTTTGTGCGGGAATTGCCTTTCTCACCAGTAGTTTATATGTTTTCTTTCGGGACTTGCCCTACTTTTATGAACTGCTGGTATTTGTGTTGTGGATTAGCAGTCCCATTTTTTATCCAGAAGAAATTGTGCCGCCGCAACTGAAGCCGATTCTAGCCTTAAATCCGCTGTTTCCCGTGATTTCCAGCGTCCGCCAGATTGCCGTATTGGGGACGTTGCCCAGTCTCAGTTTATTAGCTGGATCGCTCTTGAGTGGGATGATGATGCTGGGGATTGGTTGGCTGTGTTTTCGTTCATGGCGATCGCTATTTATGGACTTGCTGTAGATGGAAGTTATTCGTCTGGATCGGGTCTCGCTGTTGCGGCGCACCCAGGAGGAGTTCTCTTATAACTTGAAAAAAACCTTGCTCTCCTGGATCGAGGGCAAGTACCGTAAGCCTGCTAGACGGTTGGTGCTGGATCAAATTGAGTTGGGCATTGAAGCCGGGGAAAAGTTTGGCATTGTGGGAGCCAATGGTTCCGGTAAATCAACCTTGCTAAAAGTGATTTGCAGCATTTTGGAACCCAGTTCTGGGCAGGTGCGAGTGCGGGGTAATATTGCGCCTCTAATTGAGTTAGGAGCCGGGTTTGACCCCGAAATTTCGGTGGCTGACAACATCATTCTGTATGGGGTGATGTTAGGTTTTAGAGAAATGGAAATGCGATCGCGCACTCCAGAAATTCTCGAATTTGCGGAGTTGGAAGAATATAGTGCTGTCCCCGTGAAGGCGCTATCATCAGGCATGGTGGCGCGGTTAGGCTTCGCGATCGCCACCGAAGTGCAACCCGATATTTTGATTTTGGATGAGGTGTTATCAGTCGGGGACGAAAGTTTTCGTAACAAGTGTAAGCAACGCATTGAGCGCTTTTGGCACGCCCATTCCACCGTTTTACTGGTGTCTCACGATTTAGACTTCATTCGTAAATCCTGTCAGCGAGCCGTCTGGTTAGATCATGGCAAAGTCCGGATGCTGGGGCAGGCTGATGAAGTGATTGATGCCTACATCGCCAACTTCCGAATTGAGGAAGATCCTGAGTTATCCGAACGACTCCTCTCTCCGCCAGCAACCGAGGCTGCCGATGAGACTCCTGTCCCCCTGGGAGAAGGCTTGATTCCGCCACCTGCAAGTCTGAGTCAAGTACTCGGAACGCGTATCTTCATTGCCAACCAGGAGAAACAAGTTACCGCTGAAATTCCCTTTGATCAATCTTTTTATATTGGGCTGGATTACACGGTGACTGCCCCCATTGAAAGTTTGGTGATTGGGGTGTACCTGACGAATGAACAAGGTCTGATTGTGCTGGAGCCAGTCAGTATTAATTGGGTGCCATTGCAGGGAGCAATGGTGGCAGTCGGGCAGCATCGCGCCTATATTGCCATCCCCGCACCGCTGCTTAAACCAGGAACCTACTTCATTTCAGCGATTGGCTTACGCGAAATTGACCCTGTCAGTTGGGCCGTGATGACGCATCATTTTTGGTCGGAGAAACTGGTGGAATTTCGCGTCGTTGTGGCTGAGGCTTATCAGCAGGAGTGGTTCGGACAGGAAGCCGTGCATCCCATTCTGCACTGGGAAATTGAGTCTGTGGGGGAGCATTAGGGGGTAATGACCGAGCAATTTCAGGTCTTCTTCAGTCAGGGAGCCGATAGCATCAATACCGCGCGGTTACACCATCTGGCCTCGTTGGGGCTGGATTTAATCGGCAAGCGGGTCTTAGAGGTGGGCGGCGGTGTGGGGCGGCTCACTGGTTTTTTTGAAGCCCGCCGCGGCTCAGTGCTGTTTACGGATGGGCGGCAGGAGAATGTGGATCAGGTGCGATCGCAGTTTCCCCATCGTCGGACCGAAGTCCTGGATCTCGAAACCGCCACCGATCTGGCCTACCTGGGTAAGTTCGATGTGGTGTTTTGCTATGGCACCCTCTATCATTTGCAAAATCCCGAACAGGTCTTGCGATCGCTGGCTCCCTGTTGCCGTGAGTTGTTCTTGCTAGAAACCTGTGTCACGCCTGGTGATGAGTTAGCGATTCATTCCATTCCCGAAGATCCGGAGAATCCCAATCAAGCCGTATCGGGCACGGGTTGCCGCCCCACGCGCCCCTGGGTAATGGCGACCTTGCGGCAACATTTTGACTATGTGTATGTCACTACCCACCAACCCGCCCACGCAGACTTTGATTTGGATTGGACGGC
>JAIXVO010000706.1 GCA_027482985.1 Cyanobacteriota bacterium | reverse complement strand
TGAGGTACTGCTTCTCTAAGAAGCCCCAGCGCACGCTTTCGGTGATGAACCAGAGGTCATGGCTCTTGTAGGGATAAGACACGCTACCCTTGTCGTCCTTCCAGTACAGAACCGCCATCGTCTTATCATCGATCTTGCGACCATCGCCCATGTCATACTGACCCATCAACGGATTGAGCAGGACATCTTCCGGTAACCCAAAGTATTGCCGCTGTGCCAGAATGCCAGCCATTTCCTTCCGGTTGTTGAAGTCATCACACCATTGTTGCGCTTCCATCACCGCTTTCATCAGCGCTTTGGTGGCCTTGGGATTCTTATCAACCCAATCTTGCCGAATCGCCAGGTATTCTTCCGGGTGAGCTTTCCAGATTTCTGCAGTCAATGCCGCAAGGAAGCCAATCTTGTCCGACACAATCCGGTAAGGCCAGGGGTCGCCTGTACTGAAGGCATCCATCGCGCCCCGCTTCATGTCTGCCACGGTTTGCGACGCAGGCACCGTCAGCAGTTCCACATCGGTTTCGGGGTCTACGCCGTTCGCCGCCAACCAGTACCGAATCCAAAATTCCTGATTCGCTTTCGGGAACGTGTAAGCCGCTTTGAATGCCGCCCCGCCAGACTTAATCTTGCTGAAAAAGCGAGGATCTTTCAGTTCTAAACCAACGCCTTTACCTTTATGCTTACCCGCTAGCGCAATGCCATTTCCCTGTGTGTTCAACTGCGCCAACACATACATCGGCACTTTCTTACCATCGGTGATCAACCCTTCCGTGATCAGGTAAGGCATCGGCATTTGCCACTGACCACCATCGATGCCACCGCCGCCGGAACCAATTTTGACGTTATCTCGCGCTGCGCCCCAGTTGGCTTGCTTATCCACCTGCACATCGGTCATGCCATACTTCGCAAAGAAGCCTTTCTCTTTGGCAATGATCAGCGGTGCGGATTCCACAATGGGAATATAGCCTAATTTAATCGTAGTGACTTCTGGTGCCTCCGCTCCGGTAGCCGCCACCGGGCTAGCAACGGGCGAACTTTGAGTAGAAGTGTTGGCTTCCGGGGGATTTCCTAGACAGCCTTTCAGCAAAACAGCAGAAGCGGCGGTCGCTCCGGCAGTGGCGATAAATTGACGACGAGATAACGAACTCATTGACATCTCCTTGGATTAATTTCGGATATGGCGACACGACCTGCACTGAATGAGGACAGACCTAGCCTTGAGATATTGCAAAGCAACCTCAAAGACTCGATTTGCAACTCAATTTGCAAGCGAGAAACGAGTAAATAAATCGCAACCCTGAACCAGAAAACCGGATTAGGGAGGCGGTAATTGATGAGTAAAAAAATTTGTAATGGTAACCAGCTTCCAATCAGAACGACTCTGATGCAAGCTGACCAATTAGCTGCAATGAGCCAAAGCGGAACCGAATTAAACAGACTCCCTATAGGTTGATAGTTTGTCTAAACGAACTCAATGCAGGTGAACGGCGAACCACTACTTTAGATGAGGCGATCGCGAACTGAAGTCTCTATAAGAATACCTCTTTCGCTGCGTCATACTTAGCAAGACAAGACCAAGTGATAACTCCTTTTGAATGGTTGTTTAGCAGCCAGTGTCATGTTCCATTGGTTTGTGACTATGAATGTACCTGTTCTCATAGAGAAAGTCTAGGGGTAAGACCATCAAATATTAAAGAATTCTTATATTGAACGTATAAGTAAATATTAAATAATTATGAAACTCGCAGTACCTTATAGACTTAAACCTATGTATCAAGCAGTGAATTTTTGTAAAGTCCAATCTGCAAGTGTTGACTTTTGTTAAGTCGCCGATCAAAGGCACTCGGCGATCGCGCCTGTCTCTCCCCACTCAATAATCTCCTTAATCCTAGGAAATCAGTACCGCTGAGGCTATTGCGCCAACTGCCAGCGGCTCCCATTCGAGGTAGAGATCGGTTGGGGCAGGAGTCCGCCCGTAGGTAGAAGGCCGGAGGGAGTGACTTCGTTACTGTGAAAGAGATTACAAAACGTGAAAAATCCGGTGTGGGGAATCGGCGCGATCGCTTGCTGCGATCGTTGTTGCCCCAGCTGGTTGTTAGCAGAAGGAAGGTTTCATGCAGAACACGATGACGCGCCCTTTCGGCGATCTCGCTGGGCAACCCATCAGGCGCGAGCCGATCACTGCACCAGATTATCGGCAGGCCGAGCAACAGTTCATGCAGTTGTTGCAAACGCCTGAGTTAGATCAACAGATTATGGTTCAGCCCGACCTGATTGACGAATTTCAGTCAGCGTTGCGCCTGGCCTTAGCGACCGCTTATTGCAATGAAGCGGATGCCACTGCTCGGTTGTTTCTCCAACGGGTTCTGTATCGCATCAATCGGCTCAGTTTGTTCTGGTACGACGATTTGGAGAACTATACCAACGATCGCTCTCTGTATATTGCAACTGTGCGCGATCGCATTGAAGCCGATTGGCAAGCCTGGGAATTGGCACAGCTTGATGTGGCAGCGTTGCAACAGGTCGATGTTCGTCAGGCTTTAACTGAACGGGCAGCAGTGGATTTGAACCCACCTTTGTCGCCGGCAGCCCGATTCATCCGAGAAACGATGGATTATGAGGGTTATCGACACCTGCTGGCGATCGCCTCCTTTGATGGCCTCGTCGAAGCCAGCCGCATGACCAGCGTGTTAGGCGGTGCGGCCAACGAAGTGCAATGTATGTTGGTGCGTGTCTTTCTGGAAGAGTACGGGAACGGGAAACTCTCCCGCAAACACTCCACCTTTTTCGCCCAAATGATGACGGAAGTGGGCTTAGACACTCAACCTGAAGGGTATTTTGAGCTGGTGCCGTGGGAAGTTTTGGCCTGTGCCAACCACAATTTTTTGCTGACCCAACGCAAGCGCCATTTCCTGCGCTACAACGGCGGGTTGACCTACTTCGAAATTGCTGGCCCTTCGATTTACCGCAACTATTTAACTGCTGCGCAACGGTTAGGTTTATCCACCACCGCTGCGGGTTATTGGGAATTGCACATCCGCGAAGACGAGCGGCATGGTCGCTGGATGTTAGACGAGGTAGCGTTGCCGCTCGCCGCTCAGTATCCCCAACAGGCATGGGAACTGGTGTTGGGCTATGACCAGGAAAAATTATTGGGCGATCGCGCGGGTGCTGCCGTGGTGCGATCCATTCAGTCTGGCGCAAATTGGACGAGAGGAAATTAGAGCATGCTGAGTCGAGATTTATCTGCAAAATCGCTGGACGGCGATCGTGACCTTTTTTTCCCGCCCACTGGGGAATCGTTGGACTTATTTCAACCGCGACATGAACCGTTAACGTTCTTACCCCGCCAAGAAACCGTTGAAGTTTTTAGTGAAGATGAAGTCTTCTTCTGTCCCGAAGAATCTTACTTCTATTCTTATTGTCTGGAGCGGTTTGTGCTCAGTACTTGTGCCAGTCAAGATCGAGTGATTGAATTTGGCTGTGGTGATGGCACACCAGTGATTCATTCCCTCACGCGCAATGCCTTTCCCGGTGTAATTCATGGGTATGATTTAAACGCCGCTGCATGCTCAGTCGCCAAATCACGCATTGAGAAATATCACTTAGCCAATCGCTATGTGATTCATCACGAGTCTTTCTTTACTGCCCAAAAGCCTCAAGCTCAGTATTTGATCGCGAATCCGCCCTACCTACCTGCACCTGATGACGACATCTGTATGCCCGCTTTGCGCGGCGGTCAGGACGGTTCTGGCATTACCTGTGAGCTTTTGACGCTGGACATTCCCGCTGTGCTGCTGATGATTTCGAGCTACTCGAACCCCGTCGATACGATCCAACACGCGATCGCCCAGGGTTACTATGTCGCCGACTTCATGGTGTCACCGCTGCAATTTGGTTATTACAGCTCAGAACCCAAGGTCAAACAAACGATTCAGCAGTTGCAACGCGATCGCCGCGCTTTCTGTTCGGAACACATCTACTTCCTGGCAGGCGTGCTATTTCGCAAGCAACACCGAACCGCGATCGATGTTTCGGCGGAATTGCTCAAGGTGATGACCGCCCTCTAGCCTGAATCATCACCTATGTTTCCGTAGGGGCACCTCTTGGGGGTGCCCTCGGTGGTCAGGGCACCCCCAAGAGGTGCCCCTACGCTTGGAAATCCAGACTGTTTTTTGGCGATCAGGCAAAGTTTGGG
>JAIXVO010000239.1 GCA_027482985.1 Cyanobacteriota bacterium | reverse complement strand
GCTCCTTCGGTTTTTGGGTCGCTGCCTGCCTCAGCGGGGTTTGGGCTGGGGCGCGATCGCCCTCACAGGGTTGCTCACGCTGGTTAGTTGGGGTGGATTGCCAGCAGTGGCGATCGCTCAGACCCCGCCCCGTCCCCCCTCCTCGATCCAGCCCTACGTGGATCAGGTGGTGCAGAATATCACTGAATTTAAGCTGGCGAACGGTTTGAAGTTCATTGTGCTGGAGCGACATAAAGCGCCCGTGGTGTCATTCCTCACCTATGCCGATGTGGGCGGCGCGGATGAACCGGATGGGCAAACGGGAGTGGCGCACTTTCTGGAACACCTAGCATTTAAAGGTACGACTCGCATTGGCACTGTCGATTATGCGGTGGAAAAGTCTCTATTGGCGCGGTTGGATGTCCTCTCGACGCAATTGAAAGCAGCCAAAGCCAGTAACCAAACAGAACAGGTGCAAAAGTTGGCGGCGGAATTTGCGCGGGTGGAAGCGGCAGCGGCGGAACTGGTGAAACAGAACGAAATGGGGCGAATTGTGGAGCAAGCGGGCGGCGTGGGGCTGAATGCCAACACCTCCACGGATGCCACCCGCTACTTCTATAGTTTCCCGGCGAATAAATTGGAATTGTGGATGTCGCTGGAGTCGGAACGGTTTCTCGATCCCGTCTTTCGCGAATATTACAAGGAACAAAATGTGATTCTGGAGGAGCGTCGCCTACGGACAGACAACTCCCCAATTGGGCAAATGGTGGAAGCGTTTTTGGATAAAGCTTTCACGGTGCATCCCTACCGCCGTCCGGTAATTGGCTACAACGAGGACATTCGCAACCTGACGCGCCAGAATGTGCAGGACTTTTTCGAGAAATATTATGTGCCGAACAATTTGACGATCGCGATCGTCGGGGATGTGAATCCGGCGGAGGTGAAGCGGTTGGCAACGATTTACTTTGGGCGCTTCCCAACGGGTGCCAAACCGCCGCAAGTGACGGCTGTGGAACCCCCGCAAACCGAAACGCGAGAAGTGACACTGCGCTTGAAATCCCAACCCTGGTATCTAGAGGGCTATCATACGCCTGCTATGAATCATCCCGATGCGGTGCTATACGACATGATTGGCGATTTGCTCAGCAGTGGGCGCACCTCACGGCTTTACAGAGCGCTGGTGGAAACGAAGCAGATTGCCTTGAATGCTCAGGGTTTCACCGGATTTCCGGGTAATAAGTTCCCGAATTTGATGCTGTTCTATGCGCTGACGGCTCCCGGTCATACGGTCGATGAAGTTGGTGCGGCGCTACGGGCGGAAATTGAACGGCTGAAAACCGAACCCGTCTCGATGGTGGAACTGGAACGGGTGAAGACGCAGGCACGGGCGGGACTGTTGCGATCGCTCAACTCGAATATGGGGATGGCGCAAGCCCTCCTGGAATATGAGGCAAAAACGGGCAGTTGGCGCAATCTGTTCCAACAAATTGACCGGATTGCCCAAATTACGCCTGCCGATATTCAACGGGCGGCTCAACAAGCCTTCACGCCGCAAAATCGCACGATTGGTCGCATTTTGCCAACCCCATAGGATCACGTCCCTGGGTCGGGGTGGATGGCCATCATTGGGTGCAACTTAAGGCTAAAAGGCTTACCGTTAAAGCGATAGCGCTCGCATTGATCCCTCTAGCCTGGATCATTCATGAGAATTGCAGAAAAGCCATGAACCTGTGGGGACATTGCCTGTACCGCGATCGCCTCAAAGAACAGTCTGGATTTCTGAGTGTAGGGGCAGCCACAAGCGTGTGCCCCTACCGAATCACAGGTGATGAATTATCCCGGTTAGGAGAATTAATGCGGGCGATGTCGCTTTAACAGCAGGACTTTTAGCTGAAGTTGAAACCACCGATGGTCATTCGCCCTTCCAGGAGGTGTAGTTGATTCCGTCAATTACCCACGCACAAGGCGATGTGGCTTGTAAGTTCGTAAGACAGGGATTGCATGAGGGCTGCTTTCATGCGGGCTAACTCCGCTCCCTGCGCCAACGAGATACAGTCCATCAAGGCATCCACATTCTGATCGCACAAATAGACAATGATGCAGTCGGCTTTAACATCAATGATGCAGTTGTCCACTTGGGCGTATTTTTTCATCCCTTGCTGAACGATCGCCCGTTCCGCCAGCGTAATGATTTGCCGAGGAATTTTGCGGAGGAAGACCTGGCATTCAGATTTTCGTAGATTTCATAGACATCCCGGCGAGTAGGGGGAAATGATCAACAGTTCCAATCCAACATTACCGAGTTAATAGCAGAAGTTGAAACTGAAGTGACATAATAACCTCAAACTTGCTTTTGGATTCTGGCAAATGTCAGAAAGTTACGCCTATGCTTCATTACCTGCGGACGACTGTGTTACCGTCAAAACCAGCTCAACTGCTGATTAAAACAGGGTTGAAATGGGATCAGGATAATTGTCCGGGGATGGCAGCCTCGTTGTCCTACTTTGCCCTATTTTCCCTGTTTCCGATCTTGCTCGTGATCCTGAGTGTGTTGGGTCGGCTGATTGGTCCCAATGTCGCTGCGTTTGAGGTCATGCTCAATAGCGTTGCACAGTACATTCCGCCGGAGGTGCGGGAGTTAATTTACAGCACCCTGGTTTCCCTGAATGAAAATAGCGTGGGTGCCGGGATCATTGGTTACGTGATCCTACTGTTTGCCGCCAGTGCTGTGTTTGGGGTGCTGCGAGCGTCGGTAAATCGGATCTGGCGATCGCCCAGTCGGGTCACAGAAGTGGGTTCTCCCATTAAAATGGCCTTGTTCTTTGCCTTAAATAAACTATTGGCGTTTGTGTTGGTGCTGGGTAGTTCCTTACTGCTGTTGGCTTCGTTGTTGGCGAATATTGCCATTAAAGTCATCCTGGAACTGCTGAGCACCTTTCAGCGCTGGTTTCCGTTGCTGCAAGTGGATGAACTGGAACTAACCACTGGGCTGCAAGCCAGTTCCTCATTTTTGATTCTGGCGGTTACAGCCTGTTTGCTCTACAAAATTTTGCCCGCGGTGCGGGTGGGTTGGCAGGATGTTTGGTTGAGTGCCCTGCTGACGGCATCGCTTCTATTAGGCTTACAATACCTTGTCAGTAATAGTGTGATTTCGATTGGGGGACGATTCCTCTCCTATGGCGTGATTGGCAGTGTGATGATCTTGATGCTATGGATTTTTCTCACGTTTCAAATCTTTCTCTTTGGTTGTGTGCTGTCTTATGTTTATGCTTACCTATATGGCAGTCGGCGGCATAAGTCAATGGAACCACAGGATCAGGTCTAACTCGAATGCGTCACTCGATTTTGCATCCCCTTATCTCCCTCAAAAAATTGATGAGTGATTCCGGTGAATTGAGACGGCAACTGGGGCGATCGCTCCTGGCTTATAGTCTGATTTTGATCCTGCTATTAACGGGTTGCACTCAATCACAAACCGCTACTGTCCCCGATCCAACCCCCTCCCTCAAGCCCGTCACCCTCGACAACAGCAAAATTGTGATTGGACAAACGGTTTATGTCCCTGCCTATTCCGCGATTTATATGTGGGAACAGCGGCGCACCATGGATTTAACCACGACCCTTAGCATTCGGAATACGGACTTGCAATTGCCGATCATTGTGGCGGCTGTGACCTATTACGATGGCAATGGCAAACCCGTGCGGCAATATCTAGAACAACCGGTAGAACTGAATCCCCTGGCTTCCACGAACTTTGTCGTGAATCAGGAAGACCGGACGGGGGGAACGGGCGCGTCGTTTGTGGTGGAGTGGGTGGCGACGCAAAAAGTATCAATGCCCGTGATTGAAGCCATCATGATCAACACTAGCGGCAATCAAGGATTGTCGTTTGTGAGTGAAGGGCGGGTGATTAAAAGTCGGTAATTAGGGGGAAGGAGCGATCGCGGGACATTGGATCTGTGTTTTCGTGTTCTTAAGAGCAATTTCCAACTGCGTCACCCGTTGTGCAATCTGAGCCGTTGCCTGGGCGATTTGCGACTGCTTGGCAGTTTGCTCAGGGGTCTGTTGTACGGAAGTTTCCAGTTCTTTGGCTGCCATCTCCATCGTTTCGATCGAGGTTTGCGTTTCGGTGGGAGCTGTCTCAGCCGTCAATTTTACCTGCTGCAAAGCCTCCCGAATTTGGACTTCAGCCTGTTTCAAGCTGGCCAGATTCGGATTTTTTGCGATCGCCCGAAATCGCTGAATGGCAGCTTCTACAGTCTGCAAGCGGGTGCAAAGTTGAGCTTGTTTATCTTGTAAGAACTGGGGCGTACAACCTATCACCAGCAGGAGCAATAGCCCCCCCAGCCCAAAATTCAGTCGCTTCATAACCCTGCCATTGGCATCAGAAAATCATCATTGGAGAACGCATTCAGCTTGAAAAAAACTTCAAACTGAATGCTGCTGATGTGGATTACTGTCGGCTGCATCCCGATACGCTCACTCGGTAGGTGGCACCCTGTCTACCGCTGATGTTGGTATTAATTTGAATCGGTTGTTTGGCTCCTGGCGGTGGTTCGCCAATAATTTGGAAGGGCACGCCGCCTACTAAGCGCACCCCATCCCGCCGGAAGACCTGTCTGGCGGTGTTGTCCGCAAAACGGAAGTTGAAAATGATGTTGTAATTTTCTGGCGTATCGGAAGTGATGGTGGCGATGTAGCGGGTGAACCGCGTTCCCGGTGGCACCACAAAATCAGTATCCCAGTTATTTCGGAAGCCTGGTGTGACACCTGTAGCGGAAACCGTTTTCCGGACTTCATAGGTTTGGCTACCCATCGGGCGAAACGCCACGCAGGTTTCATCGGCTTGAGCCGGGGCGTTTAACACGAAGGGCAGACTGACGCTGGTTGCCAGTGTGAATGCCTTAACGAAGGGAGATTTTAACATTATCAAATCGCTCAATCACTAAAGAATAAGTTGTCTAAAAACTAAAGACTGACTGAAGACTGATAGTGTAGACCCAAATTCATCGCTTGAATCAGAAAATTAGTCTGAACTTTAAAACACATTTATCATCGATCCAGCTTGATTAAAGGATCATTCACTTTACAGTATTTGTTTATATTGATTCTAAAGATCGACTGTGATGACATCGGGTATTTTAGTTGGACATGATAATGTAGCAAGCTCTTTGCAACTGCAACACTCGCTCTTTCGTCGATTGGGTGAGCACCAGCGTCACCCAGTAGAACTATCATCAGCGTCGGGTTTCACGGTGTTCAACCCAACCGACGACAACTGCAATCCCAACCTACTGTGCAGATTGGTTAGGCAATCAGTACCAATGGCTTAATCGCGGAGGAGCGATCGCGTTAAGGAGGAGAAGAACAAAATCCAGGCTCCAGTAATCAGTAAATGCAAGCCGACCATTAACCCAATTAACCAATCGGCGCTGGAGGGAAAGCGTGACCAGATAAAAATACCGAGAATAATGCCTGCAATGCCTGCGATTAAAAGCATGACCCAGCGAGTCGCCGGACGGATCATAAAGGCCAGAATCACCTCGATCGCGCCCTGGGCAAAGATCGTAATCCCCAACACGAAGGTTAGAGCCTGAGCGCTGAGACTTGGGTTGTTGATGGTGTAAAGTCCCGTCCCTAAAAACAGGATGGAGAGAAACATTTTCCAGAAAAACCCGCGAATGTTGGGCGATCGCATGGCATACAACAATTGCAGCACCCCGGCACTGATGAAGAGCCAGCCAAAGACGACCGTGGAAGCGATCGTGGCATAGAAGGGACGGGCGATCGCTACGAACCCTAACACCACCATAATGATGCCAATCACAATGCCCAATCCGGCATTGCGTTGCGTCTGTGCGAGGTCGCCACTCATGGGATCGGTTTGCTTTACCATCGCTGCTCTCCTGATTCAGTCTGTCCACCTCAACGACCTTGCTGATTGATCGCTAGCAAGATCGGAGCAGGTACCTTTAATACCTACTTGGGTGAAATATAGAGGAGAAAAATAAGAAACTGATATGAACCGGGGCAAATAGACCGGAAAAGATGAGTCACAACCAGCCTTGGAGCGCACAACTGATCCCGATTAGGAATTATCTTGACAGAGCAATGATACTCTGATAAATCTCAAGTCAGTGTGAGAAGACTGTCCCGATTTTGCTTAACTCGAATTGTTATGGCTGTTGACGAATAAAGGGATTAAGCTATTTCCAGGATTATCCTAAAGTGTTTTCGGCATTATTCTAGAGTGATTGTCGATCCTGATTTAACTTTTCCTTAAATCAGGATTGAATCAATCGCCGAACGGAGTCAAATTTCTCTTTGCAAATTTGAGTGATCTGACTCTGATTATTCACTTATCTGACAGTGCGATCGCGGCTCAGTAAAGCTTTTCACTGTCATACTTCACCCCTCATCCCAGTGCTATTACCAGGAGAAATCATGACGGCAGAACAACAACGCCTCGACGATGAACGCAGTAATGTGACCCCCTGGAAAAAATGGGGGCCTTATCTGAGTGAGCGACAATGGGGCACTGTTCGCGAAGACTATAGCAGTAATGGGGATGCCTGGAATTATTTCCCCCATGACCATGCGCGATCGCGGGCTTACCGCTGGGGTGAAGATGGGTTGGCGGGTGTCAGCGACGACCATAATCTGCTGTGTTTTGCGGTGGCACTCTGGAATGGCAATGATCCGATTTTGAAAGAACGGTTGTTTGGGTTGACTAACAGCGAAGGCAACCACGGCGAAGATGTGAAAGAGTACTACTTCTACCTCGACAGTACGCCCACGCATTCGTATATGAAGTATCTCTACAAATATCCCCAGGCAACTTATCCCTATGAGGATTTAGTGAACACCAACCGTAGCCGCAATCGCTACGAACTGGAATATGAGTTGTTGGATACGGGCATTTTTGATAGCGATCGCTACTTTGATGTGTTCGTGGAATATGCCAAAGCGGATGCGGAAGACTTGTTAATCAAAATCAGCATTGTCAACCGAGGGCCAGAAGCCGCACCGATTCATGTCTTACCAACCCTCTGGTTTCGCAACACTTGGTCGTGGAACAATGGCGGAGCCAAACCCGCTCTGACCAAAATCGAAGGGACAGGCAACAGCGTGGTGCATGCCCATGTGAATGACACTTTATTCCAAAAACTGATTACCGATTACTACTTCTATTGTGACCAGTTGCCGCCGCTGTTGTTTACTGAAAACGAAACCAACAACGAGCGCATCTTTGGCACGCCGAATCCCAGTCCCTTTGTCAAAGATGGGATTAATAACTACGTGGTGCAGGGGGATGAAACTGCTGTCAACGGCACCAATGGTACGAAGGTTGCCCCTCATTACTCGTTGATGGTGGGGGCTGGAGAAACGCAGGTGATTCGCCTGCGCCTGACCCAAAACCAGCCTTCGCAAGTGGGTGAGCCGTTTGGAGCTGATTTTGATCAAGTGTTCAACGATCGCCTGCAAGAAACCAACGAATTCTACAACACGATCATTCCGCTGAAAGTACAAGCCGATCCCGATCGCGCCAATGTGATGCGGCAGGCATTGGCCGGCATGATGTGGACGAAGCAGTATTTTTACTACGACCTGGATATTTGGCTGCGGGAACGCAACGTGACCCCCTGGAGCCAACCGGACGAACGGCGCGGGGTGCGGAACAGCGAATGGTTCCACATGCACAATGACGACATTATTTCCATGCCCGACAAATGGGAATATCCCTGGTATGCCGCCTGGGATTTGGCCTTCCACATGATTCCCATTAGTTTGATTGATCCAGACTTTGCCAAAGATCAACTGATGCTGATGTTGCGGGAAGATTATTTGCATCCCAATGGTCAAATTCCCGCCTATGAATGGAACTTTGGCGATGTGAATCCCCCCGTTCATGCCTGGGCGACGTGGGAAATTTATATCCGCGATCGCGAACGGAACGACGGGGTGGGGGATATTGAATTCCTCAAATATGCTTTCTCCAAACTGCTGATTAACTTCACCTGGTGGGTTAACCGCAAGGATGAAGGCGGCAATAATCTGTTCCAGGGCGGGTTCTTAGGCTTGGATAACATCGGTGTCTTCGATCGCAGTGCGCCCCTGCCCACTGGAGGCCATCTGGATCAAGCCGATGGCACCGCCTGGATGGCCTTCTTCAGTCAACGGATGTTCCAAATTGCCGTCGAACTGGCGTTGAAAGATTCCCTCTATGAAGACCTGGCCATCAAGTTCTTTGAGCACACGATGTGGATCGCTGGCGCGATGGATCGGATCGGCGAACACAAGGATGAACTCTGGGATGAAGAAGATGGCTTCTTCTACGATGTGTTGCAATTCCCCGATGGCGACGCGACTCGGCTGAAAGTGCGATCGTTGGTGGGACTGTTACCAATGATGGCGGTCTCTGTCTTTCCTAAAGAAGCCTTCGAGAAATTGCCTCGCTTCCGGGAAACTGCGAAAGAGTTCATCATGCGCCACCCCGAACTAACGGAAAACATTCATCTCCCCACCAACCCAGGGGAACGGGGCCGGTACATGTTATCCGTAATCAATGAAAGCAAGCTGCGGCGCGTGTTAAGCCGGATGTTGGATGAAACTGAATTTCTCAGCGATTATGGCATTCGATCGCTCTCCCGTTATCACCTCGACCATCCCTACATCTTTGAGCACGGTGGTCAAGAATTTAAGGTGGGGTATGTGCCCGGCGATTCCACCTCAGGCATGTTTGGCGGCAATTCCAACTGGCGAGGGCCGATCTGGATGCCCGTCAATCTCTTGCTGTTGCGATCGCTCGTTCAGTTCTATACCTACTTCGGTGATTCCTTCCAGATTGAATGTCCCACTGGCTCCGGGCAGTACATGAATCTGGCGGAAGTTGCGACCTTGATCAGCGAACGGTTAGTGAAGATTTTCTGTAAAGATGAAGCGGGGCGGCGGGCCGTCTATGGTGCGGCTGAGAAGTTCCAGACTGATCCCCACTGGCAGGATTTAATTCTGTTCTACGAATACTTCCATGGGGATAATGGGGCGGGCATTGGAGCCAGTCACCAAACAGGCTGGACTGGTTGCCTCGCGCGAATTATTCAACTCCTGGGGTTTGTCACCCCGGAGATGTTGCTGGATACTATCACGCCGGGAGAAATCCAACGGCTCCCAGTCTAAGGGGCTTGCGGGCAAATAAAATCCCGCAAGAGAGGGCGAGTAACCATTCGCCCTTACCCCATTAACGATTTGTCGGGGCGAATGGTCATTCGCCCGTTGGGACATAATTTTCGGCAAAGCCCTAACCTTGCTGGCACGAGCTGACTGTCTGTATTACCGGGTGTAGGGGGAGTACTTGTAGGTACCCGAACGACTAAGTCCAGCAAAAGTGGGATGTATGCATTCCAAAGTTCTCCCTTACAGTCATCAAAAATTTTCTCGCATGGTGTGATTATGACTTTCCAAGCTAAATGGCGATCGCCCCTCACTGGCTCCGTCCTGTTCCTGGGCTGTGTCAGCCTGATGAGTAGTACGCCCGCGATCGCGACTCCCCCCGCTGAAACGGCTCCCCTGCAAATGGCTCAAGCGCGTTCGCTCCAGGGCAGTTGGCGACTGGCCAACATGACCCAACCCCCCTTCCCCACCCCTATGCTCCCCGTGGGCGACCTGACCGCCGACTTTGCCAATGGCCGAGTCTCCGGTTCCGGCGGGTGCAATCGCTACAACGGCAGCTACACTACAAACGGCAGTCAACTCAAAATTGGCCCCCTCGCCAGCACCTTCAAAGCCTGTGAAGAAGCCACTATGCAGCAAGAAACTAATTTCTTGAAAGCGATGCAAGCAGCAACCCGCTATCAAGTCAACAATGATGGTTTGCAAATTTACTATAAGAATCAAGATGGGGAGGGTGTGTTACGCTTTACCTCGCAAACTGTGAGAGGGCTGTGGTAAGTTCCCCATGAGTACATCCGAAAGTACCGCTGATTCCGTCAAGGAAAGCGCAATCGCCCACTATGCGATCGCCCTCTCCACTGCTCTCAAATCCGCCACGGTGTATACGGGTGACGTGATCCAGGGCATTCCTGTGATTAGTGAGTTAAACATTCACGACCTCGAACCCGGCAAATGCCATCGCTTTTTCTTTCAGGGCGTGCAAATGGGAACGGGGCAGCACTGGTATGTGCCGCTGGTGGTGGCAAAAGGGCTGCAAGAGGGGAAACGGATCGCCCTGATTTCGGGTGTGCATGGGGATGAAGTCAGTTCAATCGATGCGGTGCAGCGGATTATGGCGAGTCTTGATCCGCTGCATTTGCAGGGTACCGCGATCGCCCTCTATGGGGTGTCTCGTCCCGCCGTCGAACTGATTCAGGCCAAATGGTTGTCGGCGCAGGCGGGCGGCTGTGCGATCGATCTGAACCGTGTCTGGCCGGGAGACGAAGCCGGGAAAGATGCCCCCACTCGCCATGCCGGACTCTTGTGGAATCGGGTGCTGAAGCCCAACATTGATGTCGCGATCGACTATCACACCGTCTCCACAGGTAGCGATTTCTCGATGTTCATCTATGCTGATTTGCAAAAGCCCGAAATTCGGCAGATGGCAGAACTCTTTCCCGTTGAGCAAATTAAAGATGACGCAGGGGAAAGCGGGACGTTAGAAACAGCGCTCGTCGCGGCTGGGATTCCGGCGCTGACGGTAGAAATTGGCAGTCCGCGCATTTTTGATAAGCGCAAAATTGCCTTAACCGTGGAAGGCACCCTGAATGTTTTAAAGCACTATCACATGATTGAAGGCGCGATCGCCCACACCACGCAGGAAGCCGGAACCTTTTGGGGCAATGAATTTGAACTGATTCGCTCCACGACAGGCGGATACTTAGAATTACTCGTTGATGTTGCCGAAAAGATTTCTCCGGGACAAAAAGTTGCCATTCAACGCAATGCTTTTGGCGATATTGTGGCCGAGTATACTGCCACCGTGCACGGCGAAGTGGCGACCATTGCCCGCGATGCCCTCAGTGAACCCGGTACCCGCATCATGCAAATTCTCTACACGCGACCAACCGCATAAGTGAGCGTGTTGCCGGTTACAATCAACTGATTTTGTCAACCCTCTTTGGGGTGTAACCAAAGTTCTCCTTTTGGGATACATTGGCGATGTTATGTTGCAGT
>JAIXVO010000524.1 GCA_027482985.1 Cyanobacteriota bacterium | reverse complement strand
CGGTTCATTAACTCACTTCCCCGAAAGGGGACGGAAACTGCTGAGCTGGGCCATTTGGAGCAACAAGTGCTTGAGTTCATTAACTCACTTCCCCGAAAGGGGACGGAAACTTACCTCCTGTTTATAAGGATCACATCTGTGCTCACAAGTTCATTAACTCACTTCCCCGAAAGGGGACGGAAACACCTGGCATCGAAACACCAAGATTTAACCCCAAACGTTCATTAACTCACTTCCCCGAAAGGGGACGGAAACAAACACCAAGATTTAACCCCAAACCCAATAAAGCGGTTCATTAACTCACTTCCCCGAAAGGGGACGGAAACCAACAGCACGTCTGGGGTTCACGGTTCTGGAAACTCAAGGTTCATCAACTCACTTCCCCGAAAGGGGACGGAAACTGTTGGCAATTCTTCCGATTGCGGCAACCAAAGTTCATCAACTCACTTCCCCGAAAGGGGACGGAAACTGGGTGGGTTCTTGGGCGAGCCGCCCCCAGGACATCCAGGTTCATCAACTCACTTCCCCGAAAGGGGACGGAAACCTTTGCGTGCTTCATCAGCTTGCACCATTCTACCGGTTCATCAACTCACTTCCCCGAAAGGGGACGGAAACTTGAGTTCTTCAATCGTGAGAGGTTCCAAATTATAGTCGTTCATCAACTCACTTCCCCGAAAGGGGACGGAAACCAATAAGTACAACCAGTGATGATTGCGGATTTTACTGGTTTATCAACTTACTTCCCCGAAAGGGGACGGAAACTTTAAGGCATTATTTGCTAGACGATCGCTGATCCTATCGGCTGAATTCGCGAGATATATTCTCAGTTAAGGCAGCCATTGCCCAGTTATGATGCACCCTCAATTGATCCGTTGCGGCTGCAATCCGGTTGTCGTAACTGCGTCAGGGTGGCGATTAACTGTTGGTTTTGGGCATCGGTTCCGACTGTAATTCGTAGTTTGTCCGCTAAGCCGGAGTGGTTGAAGTGACGGACTAAAATTTGGCGGTCTTTTAAGGTTTGATATAAAGTGGCGGCATCCTGATCGCGCGGCTGCGTCAATAAAAAATTGGTTTGCGAATCCCAGACTTTGAAGTTGAGTTGCTGTAGATCCGCCGCTAATTGACTGCGAGAGGCTTTAATTTTCGCAATGCACTCATCTTTGTAAGCCTGATCACGCATTGCTGCTGCTCCCACCAGACACGCGATCGCATCCACATTGTAACTATCTTTGACCTTGAACAAACCGCTGAGTAGATCAGGATGCGCGATCGCAAAACCCAACCTCAGACCCGCTAAAGAATAGCCTTTGGATAAGGTGCGAACGACAATCACATGGTGAAATTCCTGCACTAATGACAAAGCTGTTTCATCCGCAAAATCAACATACGCCTCATCAATCACCAATACGCCTGTCACCTGTGCTGCCAGCGTCCGCAAGTCTGCCAAACTCACGACATGCGCCGTTGGACTATTGGGCGACGCAATCAACGTCACGGCACCTTGAGCGGCAACTAATGGGGCGATCTGCAATTGCAAATCATCGCCATAGGGAATTTCTACTACTTCTGCCCCCTGCATCGCTGCCAGCGTCGGATATAGCACGTAGGTCGGCGTGGGATACACCACAGGTCGTCTCGGTTCCGCCCCCGCCCGGATGATCACATTCAGCAGATCATCACTGCCATTCCCCACCATAATCCACTCGATTGGCACCGCCAGCACCTCACTCACTGCCTGCCGCATATCATTCGCATAGGGAGTGGGATAGCGGCGTAACCATTCACTATCCAGCGATCGCAACACCTCCAGCGCCAGCGGCGAAGGGGGATAGGGATTTTCATTCGTATTTAATTTAATGATGGGTGTGCCGGGGCGGGGTTGTTCTCCCGGCGTATACCCCGTCATCTGCGCAATCGCAGGCCGCCAAACATCTTTCATGAGCGATTCCGCCGAAACAACCAGCCCACACCCCGCGATGGATTGGCACGGGCTTCAGTCCGTCCGGCTCGCGCCGACTTCACCCCAAACCCATACCGGACGGGGCGACGTTCCTGCGGGGTGAGTTCGCCTGCTTCGCCATCCACCAAATTCGCACCCGTGACTTCATCCGTAATGTAGTCTTCTTTGGCGTGCCACCAGGAGGAAATAAACCCGCTGGTTAAGCCGGCAATCAAGCCCAACGAGATACTGAGGAAGGGAGAGTAGCGCAGGAAATAAAACGCAAACATGAACAGGATCAGCACCTTTGCACCGGTGCGATACCCCATGGTTGAATCGGGTCGGACTGCCATAGCACTTCCACTGGTCGTTAAGCGTCAATCAACTGCTTTAATTGTGCCTCTAAATCTTGCGTTGCATCGATCGCCGTCACCCACGCTTGCTCAGTCGCGGTAAACGCTTCCATTTGCTGTTTCGGTAACAGCGCCGCCGTCGCATCCGACACATCGCCATGCCGCTGTTCTAGCCAGGTCTGCCGAGTTGCTAATGGGGCATCGCAGTGGAGGATATGCAGTTTGAGCGGCGGTTGCGCCTGAGACACAGCATCAATCACGGGTTGCCGTAGCGCTTCGCGATCGGACTTCGCATCTAGAATCACAGGATAACCCTGAGCCGCCAGCAGCAGCCCTAATTGCAGCAGGCGATCGTAGGTTTTCTGGGTCATGTCCGGTGAGTAGATGGCATCACTGCCCGTTTCATCCACGCCAATGCCCGCCAAATGCTTCCGCACGGCATCTGACCGAATCACGATCGCCCCCGTTTTTTGCGCCAACAGTTTCGCCACGGTACTCTTACCTGAACCCGACAATCCTGCCATCAGGTAAACCGTTCCCCCATGGGCAGCGCTGGCAGTGCCTAAGGGCGATCGCGTATACTCCCATGCCAGACGGTAGTACCGCGCCGCCGTTTGCTCACACTCCTGCTTTACGGTATCGGGAATCGTGGGGTCGCCCAATAAAAAGGACGTGACTTTTGCCCGTACATACGCCTGCCGACTGAGGTATAGCGGTAAAACCTGTAAGCCTTCCCAGTCGCCCATTTGCTCGATGTAAGCATTCAGGAAAAGATTACTTAAATCAGAGCGATCGCGGGCATCTAAATCCATGATGATGTAGGCAATGTCGAACATCGTATCGACAAAGCGAAAAGGCTCATTAAACTCAATACAGTCAAACAACAAAATTCGATCGTTCCACAAGGCAATGTTCCGCAGATGCACATCACCATGACATTCGCGAATCCAGTTTTGCTGCATCCGTTGGGCAAATACATCGGCTTGCTCAACAAACAGGCGATCGGTATATTGCCGAGTTTCGTCAAACTGCTGTTGGGTTTGCGGCCCCCCGATGTAACTCAAAGTTTGTTCGTAATTTTCGTCAAACGCCTGCCGAATTTGCGCCACTTCGCCAAAACTGCGAATGTAATCCGTAATGGCTCCTTTGCGATGAAAAGCCGCTAATTCCCGCGCCAACCGCGTCAACAGATCCGCTGTCAACTGACCCTGCTCAAATAAATCGGTAAACAGCGTCCCCGCCGGAAACTGCTGCATTTTGACCAGAAACTCGACGGGTTCACCCGCTCCATTCAACTGATAGCGATCGCCCACTTGAGTAATCGGCAACACCTCCAGATACAGCTCCCCTGCCCCCCGCTGATTCAACCGCATCTCTTCCTGACAAAAATGCTCTCGCTTCGCCAACGTCGAAAAGTCCAAAAACCCAAAGTTCACAGGCTTTTTCACCTTATAAGCGAACTCACCCGTCAACAAAATGTAAGACACATGGGTTTGAATCAGTTCCACAGGAGACGTGACCGGATGGGGGTAAAACTCCGGCTCCAACATTTGCTGAATCAGTGCAGGCAGGGCAGTCTCAGTCATTTCGGCGTAGCAATCTCTACTCAGTTGGCAACCGCTAACATAGCACTAAATTAGGCAGACGGCAGAGGGCAGAGGGCAGGAGGGGAGAAAGAGGGAGGGAGGGGAAGGTGGGGACGGTAGGGAAGAAAAAGGAATGGCAATTTCGTAGAGACGCGCCGTTGGCGCGTCTCCCCGGAGATTTGGGGCGTTGCCAGGAAAACGGCGAAAATTGTAGAGACGCGCCGCTGGCACGTCTCCCCGGAGATTTGGGGCGAACAAGGCAAACGGCGAATACGGTAGAGACGCACCGTTGGCACGTCTCCCCGGAGATTTGAGGCGCGGAAGATGCCAATCCGGGGGCGATCGCGCCGAGACAGCACCGAAACCAGGGGCTAATTCCCTCTATCGTCTGCCCCCTG
>JAIXVO010000318.1 GCA_027482985.1 Cyanobacteriota bacterium | reverse complement strand
TCGACTCTAATCAGCCGTAAAAGTACTTGTCTCAATCTGGGTCTTTTAAAATCAGAAAGACCGCCGACGACTGTCCGTGTTTCGTCTCGGCGGTCTCGCTGGTTCGCTCCTCACACCACTTAAATATACGGGAACGTCACAGGTTTGTCACCCCCTTTTCATATTAGTAAAAGTTATTGATTTGTCCCCCCCTGCGCCGACTGCCGCTCGTGGCATACTAAACTCACTGGTTCAAACGTTGATGGACTGAGTCTTTCACCGCCTGCAGAGGGTCTGATCATGGTTCAGGTTCCCACCCCAACACTCACCCTGGAAGCGTTTCTACAATTGCCAGAGACGAAGCCCGCGAGCGAGTACATTGACGGTCAAGTGATTCAAAAGCCAATGCCCCAGGGAAAACATAGCAAGCTCCAAGGCAAACTTGTGACGGTGATCAATCAGGCGGTTGAAGCGCCCAAGCTTGCCCTCGCGTTCCCGGAATTGCGCTGGACCTTCGGCGGCAGATCGATTGTGCCCGATGTCAGTGTCTTCGTCTGGAATCACATCCCAACTGATGAGCAGGGCAATGTTGCGAACGTGTTCCCGATTTGTCCCGATTGGGCGATCGCGATTTTGTCTCGCGAACACCGTTTCACCCAGGTTACAAACAATCTCCTGCACGGTCTTCAGCATGGTTGTCAGATGGGTTGGCTGATTGACCCGGAGGAGGCTGCGATCGTGGTTTATCCCGCTGGGCAACAACCCGAATTTTTTGAGGGCGATCGCGATCTCCTCCCCGTTCCCGCGTTTGCTGCCGCTGTTCACCTGACGCTGAGTGATGTGTGGGGATGGCTGAAGTTGTGACCTGACCCCAAGGCAACGGTTTACACTGGAACGACACGGGTTGGAGCAGGCTTATGCAAGCAGCAGACTACACCAGCGATCGCCAGACGAGTATGCCCATTGGCGAGCTTTACGCCACCGACTTTTATGCCTGGACGCAAGCGCAAGCGTTATTGCTTCAGCAGCAGCGATGGCAGCAGTTGGATTTGCCCAATTTGATTGAGGAAATCACAGCCTTGGGGAAGCAGCAGCAGCAAGAACTGCGGAATCGATTCAGCGTTTTGCTGGGTCACTTGCTGAAGTGGGAATATCAACCGCAAAAGCGGAGTCGGAGTTGGCTAGCGACCATTCGGATTCAGCGTTTCGATACATTGGATTTGCTGGAGGATAATCCCAGTCTCAAGCCTTACCTGGAAACAGCCTTAAGTAAGGCCTATCGGAAAGCTGTGGCGATCGCGGCTGCGGAGACTGATTGCGCGATCGCTCAGTTCCCTGCCGCCTGTCCTTATCTTCTGAATGAGATTTTGAGTGAGGATTTTTATCCCGGTGAGGACAGTGAATTCCTGGGGGAGGAGGCTCCCTAAGGAGGGACATCTGATCTCATAATGGAGAGGCACGCTTTACATTGCTTCATCATGGCGCGAGATCTGTCAGGCTTCATCAAATTGCTAGAACAAAAAGGCAACCTTCGCCGGATCACGGCATTGGTTGACCCAAATCTGGAAATTGCCGAGATTGCCAATCGGATGTTGCAGAGTGGGGGGCCAGCCCTACTGTTTGAGAATGTGAAAGGTTCTCCCTACCCGGTGGCGATTAACCTGATGGGGACGGTGGAGCGGGTGTGTTGGGCGATGAATATGGAGCATCCCGCCGAACTGGAAACCCTGGGCAAAAAGCTGGCGTTGCTGTATCAACCCCGGCCACCGAAAAAGATTTCGCAAGCGCTGGAGTTGGGGCAGGCATTATTTGATGTACTCAAGGCGAAACCCGATCGCGATCTGTTTCCCCCCTGTCAGCAAGTGGTGCTCAAGGGCGATGAGGTGGATTTAACTCAACTGCCGCTGTTGCGGGTGTATCCGGGGGATGCGGAGCGGGTGATCACGCTGGGGTTGATGATTACCAAAGATCCCGAAAATAAAACGGTGAATGTCGGGGTGTATCGGCTCCAGTTGCAATCGAAGAACACCATGACGGTGCAGTGGTTGTCGGTGCGGGGAGCGACGCGGCACTTACGGAAAGCGGCGGAGATGGGCAAAAAGCTGGAAGTGGCGATCGCGCTGGGCGTTGATCCCCTCGTGATTATGGCAGCGGCGACTCCCTTGCCTGTGGACTTATCGGAATGGTTGTTCGCTGGGTTATATGGTGGCAAAGGGATTAATCTGGCGAAGTGTAAAACTGTCGATCTGGAAGTGCCTGCCGATTCGGAGTTTGTTTTGGAAGGGACGATTACCCCGGGTGATGTGGCCGTCGATGGACCGGCGGGAGATCACATGGGTTATTACGGTGGCGTGAATGAGAAAGCGCCTCTGCTGCATTTTCACTGCATCACCCATCGCAAAAATCCGATTTACCTGACCACCTTTAGTGGTCGTCCACCGAAAGAAGATGCGATGATGGCGATCGCCCTTAACCGTATCTATACGCCCATTCTGCGGCAACAGGTGCCCGAAATTGTGGACTTTTTCCTGCCGATGGAAGGACTGTCTTATAAGATTGCGGTGATTGCGATCGAGAAGGCTTACCCCGGTCATGCGCGACGGGCGGCACTGGCGTTCTGGACGGCATTACCGCAATTCAACTACACCAAGTTTGTCGTCGTGGTGGATAAGGAGATCAATATCCGTGATCCGCGTCAGGTGGTGTGGGCGATTACGTCGAAAGTCGATGCAGTGCGGGATGTGTTCATTTTGCCGGATAACCACTTCGACTCCCTGGACTTTGCCACGGAACGCCCTGGTTTGGGCAGCCGGATGGGGATTGATGCGACGACGAAAATGTATCCTGAGAGCGATCGCCCGTGGAGTGAAACACTAATTCCTGACCCTGACACGGCAGCAATGGTCGATCGCCGCTGGGCCGAATACGGCCTCGCTGATTTGAAGCTCGATGAAGTCAATCCCAACCTGTTTGGCTACGATATGAAGTAATCTACTTATTCATCTCCATGATGACCATTCGTCAGCAAGTATTAGATGCGATTCAGCAGCTTCCGGATGAGCAACTGACTCAGATTTTGCCAGTGCTGCGATCGCTGCAACAGCGACAAGAGACGTGGTCAAGCGAGGCTTCAAAGGCATACCAGGATTGGTTGGGAGCAGATAACGATGTCTATGACCAACTTTTCAATCAAGAAGTTTCAACCAGATTGTTAGGCTGTATCTTTAGATGACTAACTGTTGGACTAATGCGAGATTAGTTTGCCATTCGTAGCGCGGGCTTCTAACTTGGGTGGGCATCTTGCCTGCCCAAGTTAGGCAAATTTATGTTGTATAGCGGTTCTCGGTCGAGTGCGGTACACTTTCAGCCCTGAAACCCTTGCCAGTCAGGAGCGGATCGTACCTCATCCGTTTAGGAACCGCTATAATTCACTAGTGCAAATGTATGATATGTGCGAAAACTATCAAAATATCTTCACTTCAACTCTGATCTCTCCGAATCATTGTTTATAAGAAGAGTACCAATTACACGAAGTGCATACACGATGATGATGCCAATTAACATCTGACCAGCGACAGACCATTGGGAATTGAGAGCGGCCGCTACCATCGCAACAGGTATGACTCC
>JAIXVO010000512.1 GCA_027482985.1 Cyanobacteriota bacterium | reverse complement strand
TCATCCCCAGCCCTTCTCCCCAGGGAGAAGGGAGCTAAAACTCTTGTTCCCTCTCCTTTTGGGAGAGGGTGAGGGTGAGGGCGGATCGGGTGGCTTCATCCCGGAATTCAGCAACGCCCCTTTGGGTGGTTGAAACAGGGCGACGAATTCAGCCTGGTACGCCTTCAGCCAATCGCCAATCGCCAAAAAGCCGCGATTGCCTGCCGCTACTGCCAGGGTGAACAAGGCTCAACAGAGCGCTTGATCGTGGCGTTGTCCCGCCATGCGACGAGTATCACAAAGGTCTGCAAAGGCTTCGACAATAGCCAGTTGAGACATTGAACATCAGAGTCGAAGGGATAACCTGAATCCCATATCAATTACTCCATTAGGCTGAAATAGCCCTGGCGCTTCAACGCTTAACCTGATGCTATTTTCCGGAACCTCTGCATTCTCGGCTTACTGACTCCTCCCTTCTGATTCCTGTCTTCTGACTCCGCACCCTTTCCTCTAACCCCTGCCCGATCGCGTCCAACAACTCCTGCGCCGTAAATGGTTTGGGCAGAAAGTGCTGAAAGCCGGGTTGATCGGGTTGACCGATCGCGGGGGTGGCGTGGATGCCGCTCATGGCGATCACGTGGATGTGGGGATTGAGTTGGCGCAGCAGGGGCAGCATCGTGAGGCCGTCCATACCGGGCATCATGACATCCATGAGGACAATTTTGATGTGCTCTTGATAGTCGTGGAAGCAAGCGATCGCGTCATTGCCAGTGGAGGCTGTGAGCACTTGATAGTTGTAACTCTCCAGCATGGTTTTAATCACCTGGCAGATCACCACTTCATCATCAATCACCAGAATCAGGGCTTGATTCCCCGGTCGTAACGATGCTGGGTGAGCAGGCGGTTCCAGGTGGGATTCAGTTGTCGGTAGATAGACCTTAAATGTACTGCCGCGACCCATTTCACTTTGTACGTCCACAAACCCTCCATGACTTTTGACAATCCCTAGGACAGCAGATAACCCTAAGCCTGTGCCTTTGCCAATTTCTTTGGTCGTGAAAAAGGGATCAAAGATGCGGTTCAGATAGGCCGGGGAAATCCCAGTTCCCGTATCACTGACAGTTACCAGCACATAGGCGGCGGCATCGGCTTCGGGGTGAATCCGCACGGGATGCGGCGGCAGGTGATAATTTTCAGCGGTAATGGATAAAGTGCCCCCCTCTGGCATGGCATCACGGGCATTCACAAACAGATTCATGAAGACCTGATGGAGTTGGGTCACGTCTGCGGCGATCGCCCATAAGTCTCCAGGAATATCAGTTTGAAGCACAATCGACTTGGGAAAAGTTTGCTCGATGATCGCCTGACTTTCCAGCAGCAGATGATGCACTTGCAAATTAATGCGCTTCCCTTCTACCCCACGCGCAAAGGAGAGAATTTGCTTCACTAACTCGGCTCCCCGATGGGCGCTGGTTTCCAGGCTCCCCAACAATTGCCGCGTCGAGTCGTGCAAGTCAGGGAGACGCATGGGCAGGAGTTGCGAGACAGCTAAAATGGGAGTCAACACATTATTCAGATCGTGGGCAATGCCGCTAGCGAGAGTGCCTAAACTTTCGAGTCGTTGGGCACGTAGAAATTGAGTCTCAAATTGTTTTTTCTCGGTAATATCCATATGAATGCCGATCATCCGGTGCGGACGCTGATGGGCATCATGAAACAAACTACTTTTCACGCCAATCCAGCGGAGTTCATGCTGTGGGGTGAGAATCCGAAACTCGGTTTCTAAGCCCTGATGCTGTTGTACCGCTTGCCACAGTTCTTGTTCGACCCGGAGGCGATCGTCGGGATGAATTGTTTGCAACCAGCGATCGTGATGGTTGCCAAAACTGCCAGGAGTTAGGCCATAAAGCGCTTCTAATTCCGCCGCACAGGTGACAGTACTGGTTTGAATATTCCATTCAAAAGTGCCAATTTTGCCTGCTTTTTGCGCCAGTTCTAACCGTTCCTGGACTTGCTGCCGCTTCTCAATTTCCCGCTGCAATTGTTTGTTAGCCGTTTCCAGTTCATGCGTCCGTTCCTGCACCCGTTGTTCGAGAATTTCATTGGCTTCCCGCAGCGCTTCGGCGGTTTGTTTGCGCTGGATGGCATAGCGCAGCGATCGCACCAGTGAGTCCTGATTAATGTGGCGCTTCACCAGATAATCCTGTGCCCCCCGGCGGACTGCCTGGACAGCCAGTTCCTCATCATTGGTATTGGTCAACACCACAATCGGCAGACTCGGCGCTTGTTTCACCAAAGCATCGAGCGATTCTAAGCCCTGACTGTCGGGCAGGGTGAGGTCCAGCAAAATGATGTCGAAACTTTCCTTATGGAGTTGCGCGATCGCATCCCACAGGCGCTTCACATGCACCAGATCAAATTTTTTAAACGCCGTGCCTTTGAGGATCTCCTGGAGCAGCCGCGCTTCTGCCAGGTTATCCTCCACCAGTAACATGTTGACAAATGTTTGGCCTACTGGCTCAGCGATGGTAATGTGGCCGTTTCCAACCAAAATTCTTCAATCCCCCGCACAATCTTGAATAATTCCGCCAAATTGCGTGACTTTGAGATGTAGCAATTGACATGCAAATCGTAGCTTTTGAAGATGTCTTCTTCGTTGCGAGAGGTGGTCAGAACAACCACTGGAATATGTTTCAGGGAGGCATCTGATTTAATTTCCGCCAGGACTTCTCGACCATCTTTTTTCGGTAAATTCAAGTCTAGCAAAATGAGGTCAGGACGAATTTCTCCATCCTGCCGCAAATAGTCCATCGCTTCCACCCCATCGCGAGCCACCACGACTTCATAATGCGCCGTGGTGCTCTTGAGGGCTTCCTGAATCAACCGGATATCACCCCGGTTATCCTCAATCAGAAAGATGACTTTGTTTCTTGCGTCCGCCTGCATGACTGCGATCGCGTCCTCCCACGGGAATGGTGAAATAGAAGGTGGCTCCTTGACCTAATTCCGACTCGGCCCAAATCTGCCCACGATGGCACTCGACAATCTTTTTACAAATTGCCAAGCCCATCCCAGAACCGGGATATTCATCGCGCGTGTGTAAGCGTTGGAAGATCACAAAGATGCGATCGACAAACTGTTGGTCAAAGCCGATGCCATTATCTTTGACTGAGAATAGCCAGGCTTCTTCCTGCCGTTGCACGCCAATATGGATTTGCGGTGGCACATCGGTTTGTCTAAACTTAATCGCATTCCCGACCAGGTTTTGGAACAGTTGCATTAACTGCGTCCCATCCGCCACGATCGTCGGCATCGGGTCGGTCGTGATCACCGCATTGGTTTCAGCCATGCGTCCCCGCAAGTTAGCCAATGCCTGATTGAGAGACGCTTCCACCGCCGTCAGTTCCCACTCAATCCCCTTCAGATCGACTTTGGAATACACCAACACATCGTCAATCAGGGTTTGCATCAGGCTCACCCCTTCCACCGCATAGTCGATGAAATCTTTGGCATCCTGGTCTAACGCTTCGTTGTAGCGGAGTTCCAATAGTTGCACATAGTTGGCGACCTGATTCAGCGGTTCTTGCAAATCGTGAGACGCGACATAAGCGAACTTTTTCAGTTCCGCATTGGAGCGCTCTAAATCCTGTGCCAGCAACGCCAATTCTTCCGCCTGCCGCAACACAATGTTGACGATCGCCTTCCGTAATTCCAGCGCTGCCTTCACTTCCACCCCTTTCCACGGCAACGATTTCAGCCGCACCGTTTCCTTCCAGAGTTCAAAGGATTTGCGGGGACACAAACGCGGTTCGGCACCGGATTGATTCAACTCATAGGCGTGGTTCGGATCGCCGCCCCAATTCACCGTTTGAATCACTTCGGGGCGGAACCACAAGACAAAGCTGCGTTTGGAAATGGGAATCGCTAACAACCCACTGGCCACGTCTTTAAACCGTTCGGCATCGGAGTAAACCAACGGCAGCGAATCCGTGGCAAACACTTCATCATTCACCGTTTTGGCGAGCCATTGCACCAGATAATTCAATTCCTCTTCGGGGGGAGTCCGCCCCAAGGTCGTCCATTGCCCACTGAAACAAATGGCTGCCCCGGTCGCCTCAGCCAGATCCAGCAGGTTGGGTTCTCGCTGAGTCAGGCCGTCAATGAAGCTGTCTGCTTGCGACATGGACTCCATCAACGCGGTGACGACCTGCGCCAATTTCATCCGGTAGCTGTGGTCAGCCACTTCTTCGCGGGTCGAAATTTCCGCAAAAATCACCCGTCCCAAAAATTCGCAGGCTTTCCGCAGTTCGTAGGGAATGAGTTTGGGCGTGCGATGGTGGCAGGCAATCAAGCCCCACAACTTTTGATCCTTCATTAAGGAGATGGTCAGGGAAGCCCCAACGCCCATGTTATGCAGATATTCCTGATGGCAGGAAAAAGGACTGCGCAGAATCGATAGTGTCAGGTCAACGGGCTGCTGCGTCAGGGGATTGTGGGCGGGATAGAGCGCCACAGGTTCGGCGTAAGCATCGGGGATGACGCGAATCCAGTTGGAGAGAAACATTTTGCGGGCGGGCTTGGGAATGTCGGATTCAGGATAGTGCAGCCCCAAATACGGTTCCATGTCGTCCAGCTTTTCTTCGGCGATCACTTCACCATGCCCATCGTCGTCAAATTTGTAGAGCATGACGCGATCGCACCCGGTGACTTGCCGCACTTCATGCACAATAATTTGGCAAAAATCGCGCAAATCAGCCGTCGCTTCTAACTGACTGATGGAGGCTTTCGCCAGGTGATAAAAACTCAAGAAGGGAATACTTTCCTGGGTTAAAGCAGGTTCCAATTCGAGAATCAAAAAGCCATCTGGACTGCGATGGAAAATCGCATCAAGGACTAAATAATCATCCCCCGATCGCCGCACCCAAACTTTCGTCGGATTCACAAAGTCCAGGTTTTGACCTGACAGATTTTCGCGGAAGCGATCGACTTGATAGACATCTAACAAATCATCCAACGGTCGTCCGATCACCGACTCGACGGCCACGCCAAACGCCTGCAAGGTATTGGCGCTAGCTTGCAGAATGGTTAAGTCTGGCTCTTGTAAAACCAGCAACACGCCATGCGGTTGAATATTCGTCAGGATATGAATCGAGGGTTGTTTTAGGGTCGTTAAATTAATCTCTTGAGTGTCCAAATGAATGCTTGTCATAGTGCCCTCCAGGGGCGAATGATAACTGGAGATCTGCGCCCTCCACACAGCAGCATAGTCTAGAAAAATCCAGAACAGATTGATGAATTCTTAAATAAAACCGAAAGTTATTTGAATTGGAAGAAAACTGTTATTGAAACAATGCAAAGCAGATCAATCAACAATTTATACACATAAGAAAGTACGTTTATTAATAAAAGTATTTAATTGCAATAGTGCTTACTCGGCTCATCATTACTCAATTGGTAAAGTCACAATTTCCAGCCAAAATTGTTCGATGCGCCGCACCACCTGAAACAACTGATCGAGATTTTCCGACTTGACGACATAACAGTTGCCCTGCAAGGCATAACTCTGCAAAATATCGGCAGCATCGGCAGACATGGTTAACACGACGATCGGAATCCGTTTGAGGTGCGGCGTGGCTTTAATTTGTTCCAGAATGTCTCGCCCATCGGTTCCCGGCAGATTCAAATCGAGCAAGATTAGATCCGGTTTAGCCGCTTCACCATACGCCCCCCGCCGATGCAGAAAGTCCAGAGCCTCGGTGCCGTTGCCGATCGCGATCGTCCGATGCCACACCGCACTCTCCTGCAAGGCCGCCTCAATCCGGCTGAGGTGTGCAGGATTATCTTCCACCACCAAAATCAACCGTTCTTTCGCTAAATCATTCATCGATCGCTGCCCTCTCCCATGATTTATGCCTGTAGCCGCTCAATTCGCTCCAGCGTCTCAGCTTCAACCCGTTGTCATACTCTTGCCAAAGGACTGAAGCATAATGCCATCATGGTACAAGCGCCTGTCACCCTCAACCCCTCCATGAGTTCCATGAATCGGTACTATGAAATTTTGGGCTTGCGTCCCGATGCAGATCCGGCAGCGGTCAAACAGGCTTATCGATCGCTGGCGAAAACCTGGCATCCTGACCGCTTCAGCCATGACCCGGAACTCAAACGGCAAGCCGAGGAAAAACTGAAAACCATTAATGAAGCCTATCACCAGTTGAAGGACTATCGCCCGCAGCGGGAATCGGTTTCCCCGCCGCCGCCCACACCGTCCCACCGACCGCAAACGACCGTCACCAGTCAGCCCACCAGTGCAGAGTTTTGGTATCAGCGGGGAGCCGAGAATGCCAGTGCGGGGCGTTACAAAGAGGCATTAGAGAACTTCAGTATGGCGATTAAGCTGAATCCTCAGTATGTCGAGGCTTACCGTTACCGAGGGTTTGCCCATTCCATGTTGGGGTTTGAGTTGGGAGCAGAATCGGATTTACGGCAGGCGAAAGTGCTGGAACTGGAACAAAAACGAGCCGCCGAGCGATCGCCCGCCGCCGCCCCGCCGGATAGCACGCCCAACAAGCGAGGCTGGAACTGGAAACGGGATCACCCTGCCGCGTCACCACCGTCGCCGCCCCCCGCATCAGTCCAACCCCTGACCTGGGAACTGCGACAAACCTGGTACGACCATACCGCCCCGATTAGCGCGATCGCCCTCAGCCGCGATCAAAAATTTGTCGTGAGTGGCAGTCTGGATACGACGGTCAAATTCTGGAATGTCCGGACTGGGTTGGTGTTTCATACCCTGGCGCAACACGCTGCCCCAATTCGGGCGATCGCCCTCAGTAGCGATGGAGATTTGTTAGCAACTGCCAGTGCGCAAACGATCAAACTTTGGGATCTGAAATTGGGGCATTTGCTCCGCACCTTCGTGACCCATACGGCGACGGTCAACACCCTGGCCCTCAGTCCCGACAATTACGAATTGGTCAGCGGCGGCGAGGATGGCAAACTGTGTTTTTGGAGTTTGAAAACCAAGCGGAGTGAACCCGTCGTCCAGCAACACTCAACTCCCATTGGCGCAGTCGCCATTAGTCCCGATGGTCAGTTTGCCCTCAGCGGCGGCACGGATCACATCCTCACTCTGTATCAAGCCCGCACTGGAGAATTATTGCGATCGCTGGTCGGCCAATCTGCCGCCATCACCAGCATTGCCATCAGCCCCACAGGGAAATTGTTTGCCACCGGTGGTGCCGACGGCACGATCGCGATCTGGGCGGAAACTGCGATCATTTCTGGCAATCTGGAGCGCCTTTGGGCGGCTCATGCAGGTGCCGTACGATCGCTGGCCTTCAGCCCGGATGGGCGCACCCTCGCCAGTGCGGGTGATGATGGCACGATTCGTTGTTGGCACCCGCTGACGGGCGATCGGCTGACCAGTTTGAGTGGACATCGGGGGGCAGTGGCGGCGATCGGCTGGAGCAGCGACGGACGCACCCTGTTGAGCGGCGGCAGTGACCACACCATTCGCCTCTGGCAGCAACAGACTTAGAAATTTTCTCGAAAATAAAAAATCTGTAAGGGCAGGTTTAGCAACAGGATGATCAACTGAAGCAAGGACTTGGGCAAAACCTGCCCTTACGCAAAGGAATTTCTTTTGCGCAAATATCCTTTTGTTCGTCAGGTCATAGCTTTTCAAAAGGCTGTGAGCTACTATTTCAGGTGATCGTTTGCCTCAAAAAATGCCCATGTTTCAGTCAATGAGCCAGTTTCCGAAATGGCTGCTTGTCATTGTCATCTTCCCGCTGCTGTTTCTCGATGGCTGGCTGGTCTTGCAACTCGCAAAAGCACTGGGGCCGTTACTGAGTACTTTTGTCACCGCAGTGATTTTATCCTTTTTGCTGGATTACCCCATTGGCCTCTTACAAAAAGGGGGCATGTCTCGCAATCTAGCCACAGGTCTGGTGATTGTCTCTGCCCTATTAATTGTCACCATTCTGGGATCAACCCTGGTGCCGCAAGTGTTACAACAGGCGGCAGAAGTGGCGACGCGGTTGCCGCAATGGGTAGACTCTGGCCGCAAGCAGTTAGAACTGTTCCGCCAATCGGAGTTTGCACAAAATCTGCCGATTGATTTAGGGAATTTGGCGACCCAGGCGATCGATACTATCGCGGCTCAAGTGCAACGCTTTAGTGGTCGGACACTCAGCTTTATCTTTAGTACCGCTGGCAGTGTCGTCAATTTATTTATTACCTTAGTCCTCACCATCTTCCTCACGCTCAATGGCGAAAAGCTATGGAACGGGATTTTGGTTTGGCTACCACAAGTCTGGCAAGAGTATTTGCGTGGGTCTTTACGCCAAAATTTTGAAGTTTACTTTGCAGGTCAGGCTACCCTCGCATCGATTTATAGTGGTGTCTTAATCGTTGCCTTTGTGATTTTACGCATTCCTTACGCCTTATTGTTTGGCTTAGTGATTGGTTTAGCCTCTTTCGTGCCCTACGGTGGCTTAACCAGTACGCTGATCGTTTCCACCTTATTAGCGTTTCAAAATATTCAATTAGGTGGCATTGTCTTAGCGACTGCGCTGGGCCTGGGACAAATTATTGATAACATTGTGGCACCTCGGATTTTAGGTTCAGCCACGGGTTTAAATCCAGTCTGGCTGATTTTATCTATCCTCACAGGAGCCAGACTCGGCGGTATTTTGGGATTATTGATCGCTGTGCCCATGGCCAGCTTCATCAAACGGACTTTTGATAAGTTACGTGCCGATGATGTCTTGGAATCTCCACTGCTTTAACCCTGACAGTCGGTCGCCTCGAATCAACTATACTGACTGTTAGGACGAATGGCCATTTGCCCCTACCCCTCTGGCTGCTAATTTTGACAATTGCTGTAATTTCAAGCTAACTGGAACTAAATCGTCCCTCAACTACGTCGGAATCCTAAATCGTTCCGCTGAAAATCCACCATGAAACCTGGAAATAAAATGACCCAAGTTCGCTTCGTTATTGGTTGTCTGGCAAGTTTGACGCTCTTACCCGCGATCGCCCCCGCGCACGCAAAACCGCAGCAGGCACCTTTAACTCCCACGATCGCCCAGGCGAAGCCCAAAACGGCAGTCCTGGCCCTCGATGCCCAGGGGTTACGAGTCGTGAATGCCGCCACTGGAAGTACGCGATCGCTGGCCTTTGGGATGAAAGAAGCCGAAGTGGTGACAATTGTGAACAATTTGCAAGGGAAAAGTCGCGATCGCGGCACCAATTCCGAATGTGGCGCGGGTCCGCTAGGGTACGCCAGTTGGGGCAACGGGCTAACGCTCTGGTTCAACCAGGGACAGTTTAAGGGGTGGGCGGTCGATGGGCGCAGTGCCAGCGCGAAAAAATTGACCACGATCGCGGGCATCGGCATCGGTTCAACGCGCACCCAGTTGAACAAAGCTTACCAGGTGAAAGTTCAACCCTCCTCTTTAGGCACCGAGTTCACAGCAGGCGGCATGGGTGGTCTGTTAACGGGCACCCAACCCACCGCCACCATTACTAACCTCTGGAGCGGTACCACCTGTATGTTCCGCTAGGGATTGGTTGGTGGGCGACGCGATCGGCGATCGGTGCGCGACGCGATCGCCGATCGATGGGCGACGTGATCGCCGGGAGACGTGCCAGCGGCGCGTCTCTACAATTTTGCTTCTGACTCCTCTACCTTCCTGAAGATTTTCTCCTGCCCGCCCTTCACTATCGTGGGAGACATCACCCTACCCTCGCAATCCTATGCCCCGCAAGCCGCGATCGCTTCACACTCTGGCGCAAGAACGTTTTGGTTATGACCGATTGCATCCGGGACAGGTGCGGGCAGTGGAGTCAGTGTTGGCGGGACACGATACGTTAGTCGTGATGCCAACGGGGGGCGGGAAGTCGGCAATTTATCAACTGGCGGCTTCGATGATTGAGGGCGCGACGATCGTGGTGTCGCCGTTGCTGGCGCTCCAACGGGATCAGGTACAGGCGATCGCCCAGCAAGATGTAGGCGAGGCTGCCCTCATTAATTCCACGGTGCGGGAGGGCGATCGTCAGGATACCTTCGCCAGTTTGCAGGCAGGAGAATTGGAGTTTATTTTTCTAGCGCCCGAACAGTTCAGTAATCCTGAAACCTTAGCGCAACTTCAGACGGCTGATGTTTCTCTGTTTGTGGTGGATGAGGCGCATTGTGTGAGTGCCTGGGGGCATGACTTTCGCCCCGATTATTTACAGTTGGGAGCCGCGATCGCCGCTTTGGGTCAGCCGCGAGTTTTAGCGCTGACCGCCACTGCCGCCCCGCCGATTCAGCAGGAAATTGTGCAGCATTTGGGCATGGAGGAAGCCGTCATCATCGTGGAGGGATTTGATCGCCCCAACCTGTGGTTAGCGGCTGAACGCTATGACGACGATGACGAAAAGCTGGATGTCCTCTGCGATCGCGTGGCCCAAACGGACAAACCCGGCATCATTTATGCCGCCACCCGCAAGCGCACTGAAGCCATTAGCCAACGGTTACAGGAGGCGGGGATTAACGCTGGGTTTTATCACGCGGGGATGAAATCGGCAGAGCGGGAACAGGTGGAAATCGCTTTTATGCAGGATGAAATTGAGGTGTTAGTCGCGACGACCGCTTTTGGGATGGGTATTGATAAGCCGAATGTGCGGTTTGTGTTTCATGCCGACATCAGTAACGCGATCGACTCCTACTATCAAGAAATTGGGCGAGCGGGACGGGATGGCGAACCCGCTAAAGCGCTGCTGTTCTATAATCCAGCGGATCTCAACCTGAAACGCTTTTTTGCCAGCGGCAGTAAGGTGGATGCGGCACAGGTCGAGCAAATTGCCGAAGTGTTGCACCAACAAGATGAGGCGATCGCCCCGACTGATCTCTTGGAGCAGGTTGATGTGCCCGCCGCCAAACTGAAGATTGCCCTGAATCGCTTGCAGGCAGTGGGCGCGGTGGAAACGTTGCCAACGGGAGAAGTCGCGATCGCCACCCCGGAAATCGCCCCCGATGAAGCGACTGCCGCAGTTGTAGAAAATCAGCAGCAGCGGCGGCAGTGGGAACAGTCGCGCCTGGAAATGATGCGCGGCTATGCGGAAGTCAAAGATTGTCGCCGCAAATTTTTGTTGAACTACTTTGGTGAAGCCTACGACGCGCCCTGTGAGAGTTGCGACAACTGTAAAGCAGGGATGGCAGTCGCCGATGAACACGGCGATCGCCATCCCTTTCCCCTCAATACTCGCGTGCGGCACAAAACTTGGGGAGAAGGCACCGTGATTCGGCATGAAGGCGATAAAGTCGTCGTGTTATTTGAGCAAGTCGGCTACAAAACCCTGGGCGTGACGATCGCGCGGCTCTATGGGGTATTGCGCTGCATTAAAGAGTAGTCAGATTTGACCCTCTGCCCTCTGCCCTCTGCCTCCTGCCTCCTGCCTTACGACACCAGCCGCTATGGCATTTCCTGAAGCGTTTTCAGGGCTTCGTCAATGTGGGCTTTGAAATTGAATTGGGAATTGAAGACCTTTCTCACGACACCCTGGCGATCGATGACGTAGGTCACGCGCCCTGGCAGTAAACCTAAAGTCGCAGGAACGCCAAACAATTTACGAATTTTGTTGCCACTATCGCTCAAGAGCATGAACGGCAATTGGTGTTTGGCGGCAAATTGGGTATGAGAGGCGGGTGAATCGGCACTGATGCCAATCACCTCTGCCCCGGCATCTTGGAACACCTGATAACTATCGCGAAACGCACAAGATTCAGCCGTACAGCCCGGTGTATCATCTTTGGGATAGAAATATAGCACCACCGCTTTTTGCCCGATAAAATCCTTCACATTCACCACTTCGCCCGATTGCGATGGCAGGGAAAAATCGGGAACAGGATCGCCGACTTGAACGGGAGCAGTTACAGCCATAATTCTTAGCCCTGACAGACACATTGCTTAATATCTTATCAGTCAACGGGCTGCGGGATCCGTTGCTCCGCAAGCGGTTTGCGCTCAATGGGTAGGAACCTGAATGTGTGGAGATGAGAGACACTCAAAGAGGGGAAGTGGGCAATGTGAGCTGGTGCTTAGACCGATTATTTGTTCATCCTGGAGCCGTCATGACGGAGCCAC